>JAYUHQ010000034.1:0-2581 GCA_043766895.1 Aestuariivirga sp. | reverse complement strand
CGCCCATCTCAAACTCCCTGTTTGTGCAAGCTTAATCTGCCCTCCCCAAAAACGCCATGGTTAATGGAGAATTAACGCTTGAAGCCCCAGATAGGGCTTCGATTCGAATTGAGAACCATGGCACGAGATGAATTAAAACAGCCGCTGCAAAAGCGCAGTCTGGCCACAAGGCTTTGGCAGGCAAGGCCATCGGCTATTGTTACGGGCTATGCCGTGGTGCTGTTGGCGTTTGCGGGCGGCGGCGGCTGGCTGTTAAAGCAGCCCATGCCCTTTGCTGGCGAGCCTGTTGTGTCTTTGCAAATTCCACCTGTTGAAAAAATCCAAACCGCCAAAGTGGAACCTTCATTAGAGGCACCCACACCTGAGGTGGCCGATATTGAAACAGCAGCCACAGATCAAGCCCCAGAACCCAAGCCCCAAAAAATCACCAAGCTTGATAACTATGTGACGATCATCAGCAATTCACGCCAATCATTGATCAAAGCCCCCGTGGCCGCAATCACGGAAGATTCGCCCGAAGGCCCGCTTCCACACATCGCCATCGGCGGAAAAAAGCCTTCGGATATTTATTCAAAACCAACCGCCATGAACACAATTCATTCTGATGCGCCCAAGATTGTAATTATTTTGGGCGGCATGGGGCTGAACCAAAAACTAACACGGCGCGCCATCTCAGATCTTCCTGGAGAGGTTACCTTTGCCTTTGCCCCTTATGGCAATGCACTGCAAGCGCAGGTGGATAATGCGCGCCAAAATGGCCATGAAATTTTGTTGCAATTGCCATTGGAACCTGTGGGTTTTCCCGCAACCAACCCCGGCCCCAAAACCCTTTTGGCCGATGCTGACCAAGCCACCAACGAAGAGGCCTTGCATTGGCACATGAGCCGCTTTCAAGGCTATGCCGGTGTGATCAATTATATGGGGGGCCGGTTTTTATCAGCACCACCTGCCATCAAATCCTTGTTGATTGAATTAAAACGGCGCGGGCTTTCATTCTTTGAAGATGGCTCATTGCCCCTATCAGCAACCGACCAAGTGGCCGGTGCCTTGAACATGCCTGTCCGGCATGGCCAAGGGGTTATTGATGTTAACCCAGATGCCCAATCCATCACCGCGGCGCTCAATGCATTGGAAGAACAGGCCCATGATGGTGGCGTGGCCATTGGCACAGGGTCTGGCCTTGATGTCACCATAGATGCGGTGCGTGATTGGATCAAAGACGCTCAAAGCCGTGGCGTGATTATTGTTCCGGCCTCGGTCGCGTTTAAAGGCAGGATGGGTTAATGAGCAATTCCGCAATCACCGCCTATCGCCCGTGCGTGGGTTTGATGCTGTTCAACCCGCAAGGACTTGTCTGGATTGGGCGGCGTTTTGAAAAGCAAAACGATGATGGAATTGGCAAATGGTGGCAAATGCCCCAAGGCGGCATTGATGAAGGCGAAGACATTGAAGTTGCAGCATTGCGCGAACTTTATGAGGAAACCGGCATCAAATCTGCAACCGTGTTGGCAAAATCCAAAGACTGGTATCACTACGATCTGCCTGAACATTTGATTGGAAAATCATGGAACGGCAAATATCGCGGCCAAAAGCAAATGTGGTTTGCCTTGCGCTTTGATGGCACTGACGCGGAGGTTACGCTTAAATTGCCTGGCCAAAAGCAAGAATTTGACCAATGGCGCTGGGCCAAAATGGATGAGATGATAGAATTAATTATTCCGTTTAAACGTGAAGTCTATGTTGAAGTGATCAAAGAATTCAGGCATTTGGGGGCGTGAGCATTACCCATATCATATTCGATTGCGACGGCGTGTTGGTTGATAGCGAACCCTTGTCGATGCGCGCTGATGCTGAAGTGTTGGCCAAATATGGCGTCAATCTTTCGGCAGCAGAACTGACCAAGCGTTTTGTTGGCACAACCTTTGACGACATGCTGGAACGCTTGCGCAAAGAGCGTGGCATCGAATTTCCAGCCGATCTTAATCTTGAAAAAAATCGCCTGATCAATGATCTTTATCACCGCGAGCTGAAAGTGGTGCGTGGCGTGCGTGATGCATTAGACAGCATCAAAGGCATGGGGCTTTCGATGAGCATTGCATCCAATGGCCCTAAAGAGCGTGTAAAACTTGCGCTGCAAATCACCGGCTTGTTGCACCATTTTAAAGATCAGATCGTAACCTATGAAGACGTGCCCAAAGGCAAGCCTGATCCTGATGTATTTTTGCTGGCCGCAAAAAACGCCAAGGCGCGCCCTGAAGATTGTTTGGTGGTTGAAGATTCAATAACCGGTGTTACCGCAGCAGTTGATGCGGGCTGTTGGACATTGGGCTTTACTGGCACTCACGAAGACCACGCCGCCCACGCCGAAAAGTTAAAAGACATTGGTGCCGAAGCCGTGTTTGAAACCATGGGCGAATTGCCAAGTTTGGTTTCAACCTTCATCCACGAAAATTAGCCTTCCTCTGGCCCGCGCGCACGATATGGCCTGCGGCGCGAACGATCAGCCGGAAGGCTTGGTGTTTCATCACCAGCAAGAGCACGTTTTACCCGGCGCAAAATAACTGATCGCTCTTTATCTGTG
>JAYUHQ010000033.1:0-2585 GCA_043766895.1 Aestuariivirga sp. | reverse complement strand
TTGCAAAAATTTTCGCGCTTAACGGCCCACAAAATGGCAAGCTCATCACAACATCACACCAGCCCGGCCAATTGATAAAACTGGCCGCGGGCAGCTATCGCATTGAAACCCAATTTGCCGATAGCAACGTTGTTGCCGTCACGGATGTGGATGTTAAACCCGGCATTATGCGCTCGGTGGATGTGGACCATCACGCTGGCCTCGCCCACTTCTCGGTTCTTCATGCCACCGAAAATATCGAATGGCGGGTTATGCCCGATCAGGGCGACGAATTGGCATTAAGCAATCCATCAGACCCCATGGCCGTGTTAAAACCCGGCCACTACACGGCACAAGCAAAAATCGGTGACCAAGTTTTGAAACAGTCATTCGTGGTGGAAGATGGCAAAGTGATGGATGTGGTTCTGGCGAATTAATTGAAATGATTCACAATAACGCTCGGCTCTCTTACATAGTCATCCCGTCGAAAGACGGGACCCAGAAATAGCGGTACGCGTTTAAAGACTATGAAAGAAGTGTTCAATCCCGCAGTCTATATTCTATGTAGCAAGCGTAATGGCACGTTTTACATCGGCGTCACCAGTAACCTCTGCAATCGCATTGCCGAACACAGACATGGAATGATCACAGGTTTCACCCAAAAATATGGCGTGAAAACTTTGGTGTGGTTTCAAAATTTCGACAACATGGACGAAGCCATCAAACGCGAAAAGCAGATGAAAGAATGGAAACGAGCTTGGAAAATAGAATTGATTGAAAAATCAAATCCCGATTGGCATGATCTGTTTCAGGAAACCTGTAAAAGTGTTGAACCTTTCTTGCTTCGCACCTCCTAATCCTGTCATCCCGTCGAAAGACGGGACCCAGAAACACCAACTCAGTTTAAAAAATTGAAAACCAACGACGTTGCCCTAGGTCCCGACTTTCGTCGGGATGACTGAGGAGGTGAATGCGCTGAAATCCACACTCCCTCAAAACTTTTACCATTTTCTTCTGTAGAAAGTGCATGAAGAACTAAATCTTCTCTTTTTACAAAAGTAATTATTTCACCCTCACCTCAAATCCGGTGGCAGCGCTTCCTTCACCAGTGCTGCCAGCGTATCAGTGAGCGCCGCAACTTTCTGATCCTGCGATCCTAAGCGCCTCACTGAGACTGTGCGTTCTTCCATCTCGCGTTTGCCCACGGCCAAAATTACCGGAACTTTGGCCAATGAATGTTCACGCACTTTGTAGTTGATCTTCTCGTTGCGCAAATCTGCATCGGCCCGCAAACCCATCGCGCGCAATTGCGTGCGCACTTCCACAGCATAGTCATCAGCCTCTGAAGTAATCGGTGCCACCATCACTTGCACAGGCGCCAGCCACAGCGGAAAATGCCCGGCAAAATTCTCAATCAAAATGCCCAAGAACCGTTCCATCGAACCGCAGATAGCGCGGTGGATCATCACCGGCACATGCTTTTCGCCATCAGCGCCAATGTAAAACGCGCCAAAGCGTTCGGGCAAATTGAAATCCACCTGCGTGGTGCCGCATTGCCAATCGCGGCCAATTGCGTCGCGCAACACATATTCAAACTTAGGGCCGTAAAAAGCCCCCTCGCCGGGGTTGATGGCAGTTTTGATTTTGCTACCGCTTGCCTCGGCGATCTGCACCAAAACTTTTTGCATAATATCTTCCGCGCGGTCCCAATCCGCATCGGTGCCCACGCGCTTTTCAGGGCGGGTGGAAAGCTTCACCACAATCTGCTCGAAGCCAAAATCCTTATATGTCGATAAGATCAGATCATTGATCTTCAAACATTCATCGGCCATTTGTTCTGGCGTGCAGAAAATATGCGCATCATCCTGCGTGAACCCCCGCACCCGCATCAAGCCATGCAAAGCGCCCGATGGTTCATAGCGATGCACCAAACCAAATTCTGCCAACCGCATGGGCAACTCGCGATAGCTGCGTAACCCATGTTTAAACAGTTGCACATGGCCCGGGCAGTTCATCGGCTTTAACGCAAACACTTGTGCATCTTCGGTGTGTTCACCAGCTGATGTGGCCGCAAACATGCCTTCACGATACCATTCCCAGTGGCCAGATGTTTCCCACAAACTTTTGTCCAAAAGCTGCGGTGCATTCACTTCCTGATAGTCAAGTTTTGACAAACGCCGGCGCATATAAGCGATCAGCTGTTGGAACATTGTCCAACCCTTGGCGTGCCAGAACACAACGCCCGGCCCCTCTTCTTGGAAATGAAACAAGTCCATTTCGCGGCCAAGCTTGCGGTGATCGCGCTTTTCGGCTTCTTCCAAAGCCGTCACATAATCTTGCAACTCTTTGTCAGTGGCCCAAGCTGTTCCGTAGATGCGTGTCAGCATAGGCTTGGTGGAATCGCCGCGCCAATAGGCCCCAGCAACCTTCATCAATTTGAAGGCCGTTCCAATCTTGCCTGTGCTGGTCATATGCGGCCCTCGGCACATATCCACCCAGCCGCCCTGATCGTAAAATTTTATATCTTCATGGCCGGGAATGGAATCCACCAATTCAACTTTGAACGCCTCGCCCTTTTTTTCAAAAAATGATTTGGCGTCTTCGCG
>JAYUHQ010000032.1:0-2596 GCA_043766895.1 Aestuariivirga sp. | reverse complement strand
ACCAATTTTGGAGATCAGGTGAACGATGATTTTCATGATACATTCGCGGCTATAGACAATGCGGAAAGGTGTGCCCAACTTGTTGGTCACGCCTTTTTTTTAGGCTTTGAGAGAAATGAATTTTTTCAAACTCCCTTAAGGAAGCTGCAATTGCATTTGGCTGATAGGCTAATCCTTCAAGCCAAAGGAGCAGATCAATTAACATTTGATGCCTTATATTTTTATCTTCATTCAGCTTATAGGCTTTCTAAAACTCTGGAAGAACTAGAAAAGTATTGTGTAGCATATCGTGATGATAAACTTGCTTTTGGCCATCTGATCGATGTGCAGCATTCCGTCGGTCCAAATCTCGTTTTCAATTTGAATTCCGCGAGGGAGTTTTTGAATGCGCCTTTTGTTCTAGATACTTTGGCTATTAAAAATAAAGAAGCGTTTGAAAATATTTTCGATAAGACTTTGCCTTTCCTGTCAGAGACTAGAAACTCACTTTCACACCAGGTCGATAGGTCCTTAGTGTCATTTCAGGGCAAAGCAAAAGATGGCCGCGACTATAGTAAACATTCCCAACGTGATGGCCAGATTGGCGTCAGGTTTATTGGCTTGAGAAATAATGAATTTCAACAATTTGAGGCCGAGTTTAGTCCGAGGCAAATTATCGAGCTCTTGCATGAGCTGAATCAACTTTTTGCTTCGATATAAGCATGCGCGTTGCCGATTTTGATTTTATTCTGCCGCTTGAACGCATTGCGTTGCGTCCAGCAGTTCCACGCGAAAGTGCAAAGCTTCTCGTGGTTGGCGATCAGCTCCAAGATTTAACTGTGGCCAATTTGCCTGAGCAGTTTCGGCGGGGCGATGTGTTAGTTTTCAACAACACAAAAGTTATTCCCGCCGCGTTGACAGGCCAGCGCGTGGGCAGGCTTGGCACAACACCCAAAATTGAAGCACTGTTGCATATGCGGTTGGATGCATCGCGATGGAAAGCATTTGTAAAACCCGCAAAGAAATTAGAGCAGGGCGACCGCGTGCAGTTTGGCACAGATGGCCGAGTTTGCTTGTTGGGTGAAGTGTTTGCCACGGTTGAACACAAGGGCGACGCGGGCGAAGTGACGCTTGCGTTTGATTTTTCAGGGCCAGTTTTAGACGAAGCCATATCCGCTGTGGGGCGCGTGCCGCTGCCGCCTTATATCGAAACGAAGCGCCCGCAAGACACACAAGACAAAACGGATTATCAAACCATTTTCGCAAAAGAGCAGGGCGCTGTTGCCGCGCCAACTGCTGGCTTACACTTCACACCTGAACTTATGAAACAGTTCCAAGATGCTGGAATTGAACATGAATTTGTAACGTTGCATGTGGGCGCGGGAACCTTTCTTCCCGTAAAAGTGGATGACACCAACGACCACAAAATGCACGCCGAATGGGGTGAAATTAGCGCCACCACAATCGCACGTCTGAAAGCAGCACGGGCCAGTGGCGGTCGGATCATCGCGGTGGGCACAACATCATTGCGCCTGCTGGAAGCCAGCGGCTTAGAGCCATTCAGCGGCACAACCGAAATTTTTATAACACCGGGTTATCAGTGCAAAACGGTGGATGGGCTTATCACCAATTTTCATTTGCCCAAATCAACGCTGTTCATGCTCGTCTCGGCCTTTGCGGGCCAAGCGCGCATGAAGGCGGCCTATAGCCACGCAATCGAAAATCAGTATCGGTTCTATTCCTATGGCGATGCCAGCCTGCTATGGCCCGCTGCATGACCCAAGAATTCTCGTTCACACTGCATAAAAAACAAGGCCAAGCGCGGCGCGGAACGGTGCACACGCTGCATGGTGATATTCGCACCCCCGCCTTCATGCCGGTGGGCACCGTGGGCACGGTCAAGGGTCTTTATATGGACCAAGTGAAAGGCACTGGCGCTGACATCATTTTGGGCAACACCTATCATTTGATGTTGAGGCCCGGCGCTGAACAAGTTGCAAAGTTCGGCGGGCTTCATAAATTCATCGGCTGGCATGGGCCAATTCTAACAGACTCTGGCGGCTTTCAAATTATGTCGCTTTCAAAAATTCGTAAAATCAAAGAAACGGGCGCCACGTTTCAATCTCATATTGATGGCCGAAAGTTTGAATTAACACCCGAACGCGCCATGGAAATTCAACGCCTGTTGGGTTCAGATATTCAGATGCAGCTTGATCAATGCATTCAATTTCCCCACACGGAAGCAGAAGCCGAAAAAGCCATGCAGCTTTCACTGCGCTGGGCAGCGCGCAGCCGCGAAGCTTTTGGCAAACAACCGGGCCGTGGTAATTTCGGAATTGTGCAAGGCGGCACCAATGAAAAGCTTCGGCTTGCCAGTGCTGAAGGATTAAAACAGATTAGCTTTGAAGGTTATGCGGTGGGAGGCCTTGCTGTGGGCGAAGGCCAAGCGCTTATGCTTTCAACACTCGATTTTACAGCGCCTGCCTTGCCGGAAGATCGGCCCCGTTATTTGATGGGCGTGGGAACGCCTGAAGATTTGTTAGAGTCCGTTGCGCGCGGCATTGATATGTTTGATTGTGTTTTGCCAACACGTTCTGGCCGCCATGGCCAAGCCTTC
>JAYUHQ010000031.1:0-6944 GCA_043766895.1 Aestuariivirga sp. | reverse complement strand
ACCCGGCCCAATCGCTCAAGCGGGCGTAGCTCAGGGGTAGAGCACGACCTTGCCAAGGTCGGGGTCGAGGGTTCGAATCCCTTCGCCCGCTCCAGTTTTGTTAGTGATTTCATAGACTTAAAAAATCTAAAAATCCTAATTTCTGCTTAAGAGATTTGCGGTGACTACATGGTGACTACGCTATGATTCAAAAACGATTGTCATCTTTCCTTCTAGAGATATCGTTGGAAGATTTTCGTTAGCATTTGTTGCCGTCACACCATTTCAATTTCAGAATCGATCGCTTGTGTGATCTGGGTCAACGTGCTTACAAAAAAGAATGACTAAGTCTGTCGTTGAGGTATCCAAATGATTCGAGTCCTCAGGCTGCGCGTAATCCTTCTTCCTATCCTCGTGGGATTTCTTGCACTTGCAGCGATCGTGGCAATGGCGTTTTGGTTGAATGTCCGCACCCAAACACTTTTTGCAGATGTTGTGACCTTACGCACACTACGCTCAGAAGCCGTCGATCTTCGGACCGCTCTGCAGACTGCGGAATCTAGTCAGAGAGGCTATCTATATACCCAAAATGAGGTCTATCTCGCGCCTTTTGAAGTGGCACAAACACAGGCCGTTAAACAGTTGAAGCTACTGCAAGAAGGTCTATCTTTCTTTCCGAACTTCCAAAGTGCCAGCCAGAAGTTAAGGGACGTGGTGGCTAAAAAAACGGTAGAGCTTAATCAAACAGTGGGGCTACAACGAAGTGGTCGAGATGCCGATGCTCTTGCTCTCGTTAAAACCAATCAAGGCAAAGCCCTCATGGATGAGGCCAACGTTTATCTCAGTGGAATTGTCCGTGCCGTGGATCAGCGACTGATCGACCGCGTCGCAGAACAGCAAAAAACCGCCACCGACTTAAGGCTGGTTTCAGTTTTAAGTGCTTTGATCATTTTAGTCGTCGTCGGCCTTGTAACGTTCTTCGTGTTGAACGAGACGCGGCAATTGCTTGCAGCTCAGCAGGAAGTAACTGCACTCAACGCCGGTCTTGAAGATCGTGTACGAGAAAGAACCGACGATTTAGCGCATGCCAATGAACAATTGCAGGCAGCAAAAGTCCGGACTGAAGCTTTATTGTACGAAGTCAATCACCGTGTCGCCAACAGCCTTATGATGGTTTCGTCACTGGTGAAAATGCAGGCCAATTCTATCGCCGACATGACAGCCAAGAATGCCTTGGCTAAAACGCGTGATCGTATCTATGCAATCTCGCTGGTCCACCGCGAATTATATACCACGGGTGACGTTCGTTTTGTCTTGCTTGATGCTTATTTGGGCGGCCTGCTGTCCCATCTGCAAACTTCGAGCCATGATGAACAACTCGCCATTACACTTAAGTCGCAGATTGCTCCGATCAAAATGCCGATTGATCAGAGTATCAGCCTTGGCGTGGTGTTGAATGAATGGGTCAGTAATGCGCTTAAATATGCCTATCCGAAAGGCAAGGGCGAAATTCGAATTGAACTCAAGATGATTGCAGAAAACAAAGCCGAATTAACAGTTAGCGATGACGGTATTGGTTTTGATATTGTAAAAAAGCCACATGGAACCGGTTTTGGTACAAAAATTGTCGGTGCCATGGCCATTAGCTTGGCCGCAGAAATAAAATTCGAGCAGGCTAATCCGGGTATGAATTCGAAGATTATATTCCCGCTACAACGATTCGGAGAAGATTCGCGGAAATGATGCGGCGCAAACGTGCCCACGAGCGACTTCGATGATTTGTTGTCAGTTATTTTTTTCTGAAGACCACGGGAAATTTATATATTGATCACGCGTGTCATAACAGGTGTTGCCATACATCGCTAGATAGGCGGCGCGGCGAACGGGGTCTGCAAACACCATCGCTGGATTTACCAGATCAGCCTCGTATTGTTGTATATTATCTTTGGTCAGAGAACTCGGTAAAATATCCATCGCCTGGGGAATGCTTTTACCTTCTAGCCAGTCGGCCCCATATTGACCCATTGCATACCCGAAAACAGGAGACGAGAGCGCAATACTGGCCTTGTAAGGACTGTCGCTCTTCTTGATTTCAGAGACGGCCTCGGGTTCACCGTCGATCCCACCGAGGAATTGGTCAGGGCGGTCCTTTCCAGCCGCACGCAAAGCTTTAAGTGCACCCAACACAACAGCATCACCACCCAGAACAACGTCAATATCGGGATTGGCAAGGAGTATCGTATTCATCGTGGCAAAACCACCCTCGCTATTGACTGGGTTCGGAGCAATGTCTGCAACGATAGTCACATCAGGCAGCGCACTGAGGCCGTCACGCATCGCTTCAAAGCGGGGTGCTAAAAATTGCATGGTATCTTGGGTCAACAATACAACGGAGGCTTTGCCACCCAGCTTTGTCTTGATGTGTGCGACAGCTGCGTCCGTGAGAGCTTTTCCTGTTGCATATTGTGGTGCATTGAGCAGCAATGTAGCTGGCGGCGGAACAATGGTGCCGACAAAAGCGCCTGACCAAATGGCATGTTTTAGGCTGGAACTTACAGCATCTGGATTTGACGAAGTGGCAATCAACGCACCCCCTTTTTGGTTTAGAAATGCCTGTATTTGATGAATGGCTGTCGGGACATCGTTTTCCGCAACAACTCGATTATAATTCAAGCCCCGATCCTTTGCGGCCATGGATAAACCATAGTTAACTCCCTCAAGGAATTCGCGCTCGTTTTCCTGCACATAAGTTAATGTCCTTGTTAGTCCAGAGGGTATGCTGCACAAAGATGCGTACGGTTTAAAAGAGGGTAATACAATTGGGTGGGTGATGCCGGGTGGCCCATCTTGTGCTGCCAATGCCCATGGGACCAACAAATTTGATGCGAAGTAAATCACCCCACTTAGCCCAAATGTCGTGAGAAACAGGAGAATTCTATTTTTGGTCAAGATAGAAATTCCTTTGTATTGTTAAATAAATCAACAACCATTACAACGCGATTGCGAGAACTCAGGTCAACTATATAGCCAAGATCAGCACGGGTGGTGGAAAATAAATTTGTCTTGAGCTTTCAGCTTTCGGGTTTTGATTTTTTGATCAAAGTGATGGCGCGTCATTGTTTTTCTTCCCAGATAAATCATCCGCTTGCCAAGGTCGGGGTCGAGGGTTCGAATCCCTTCGCCCGCTCCAGTTTCTCGAGAACTGAGATGAGTTCTCGAGTTTTTCCTCGTGTCATTGTTCTAGGGTTAAGGCTTCACTTAAACATCTCAGAGCGTTAGCTTCTAAAGGTTCTGTAGTTGTGGCGAAAGCGCTGGTCCATCCACCAAAGGTTTTGTTGGTAGGGTGGATTGATCTTCATCAGATTCGTAGATGGTTTCCTTGCGATCAAGTTCTTGGCCTTTGGCATCGAGCAGCCTGATCGTAACTTTGTATTTCCCACCTTTGGTGATGTTGCTGAGTTTGGAAGATTGAAGCGAATATGTAAGCTTTCCTTCCATGGCGGGCTGACTTACCGCCTCTCTGGTATTCGTACCGGGAATATCAAACAGCGCTTCCACTTTGCTGCCTTCAGGCAGGGGTTGTTTTTGTTGAGCAATCACAATCATGCGGGCTTCAGATACACGGTAGTTGAATTGTATTCCGCCACCGGCAATTTTTAAATATTCAGGCGGGCCGCTCTGGCCGCAGCCGCTGATGATTGTTGCGCAAAAAAGCAAAAGGAACCTAATCTTCATCATTCACTTTCTCTCAAAGTATGTGCCGGGCCCAAACCTTCGGGCCTGAGCAACAAGACAAATACAATAGCTGAAAACACCCCTACATCACGATAGGTGGTGCCAAAGCTTGCTGACCATATCACTTCAAGCGCTGCGAGGGAAACGGCACCGGCAAACGCGCCACGCAGGCTGCCAAAGCCGCCAGCAACTGCAGCAAACATTGCCTTAAACCCAAGCATAATTCCCACGGAAAAATTTGTGCCCCCGTATGTGATTGCAGTCATCCAACCCGAAACAGCGGCAAGTGCCGCACCGAGGATAAATGTTTGCTGGATAATTACTTCGGTTCTTACCCCGCATAGTTTTGCTAAAAGCAAATTCTCAGAACATGCCCGCCATTTTCTGCCAAATTGACTAAAGTGAACCACACCGAATAAGGCGCTCACCGAGAGAGCGGCAATGAATGTGGCAAAGGCATAATTGCCAGAAATGTGAACAGAAAAGTCTCCACCAACGAGACTAAACGCCTGTCCTTGGAAGAGTGGCGGAATCCAGATATCGCGACTTTCAGTCGTCAACCGCATCAGTTCTTCAATCGCAATTGAAAAACCAATTGCGGCAATCATAAATGCTAAGGCCGATGATTTGATCATCGGCGCAAAGACATATTTTGCGGTCACTTTGCCCAATGCGCCCGCGCATAAGATGGCCACAATCAATGAAAATGAGGCCGCCTGCCAATCATCATCGCCTTGCAGAAGGCGACCAAAGCAAACATAAACGGCCGCGAAAGACCCAAACATCGCAAAATCGCCAAATGATAAAAATACCCGGCGGGTAATGGCTTGGATGAGAGAAAAGGCCACCGCAAGAGGAGCATAAAAACTAGCCAGCTGAACAATATTTAAAAATATTTGAAGTAAATATGCCTCATGCTGGAACATGCACTAGTGCTTAAAATGCCTGATGCCTGTGAACACCATGGCAAGGTTACACGCGTTTGCTGCCTTGATCACGTCATCATCTTTCATTGCACCTCCGGGTTGGATAATGGCAGTGGCACCAGCATCAGCGGCCGCAAGCAAACCATCGGGAAAGGGAAAGAACGCATCTGAAGCAAGGGCTGATGCGTGAAGATCAAGCTTAGCGTCATGGGCTTTTCTCACGGCAATGCGGGTTGAATCAATGCGTGACATTTGGCCCGCGCCAATGGCCAAAGTTGCTTGTGCTTTGGCAAATACAATGGCGTTTGATTTAACGTGTTTTGCCACCCGAAAGGCAAATTTCAAATCTGCCATTTCTTGCGCACTGGGTTGACGCTGCGTTACCACGCGTAAATTCAAATCATCAATATTGATTACATCGGGGCTTTGAACCAACAATCCGCCAGAAATTGATTTTACCATCGGAAGCTCTGATGCCGCCGCAGCAATTGACGAGAGCAGTAAAAGTCTGAGATTTTTCTTTTCGGCGAGAATCTTCCGCGCCTCATCATCAGCATCAGGCGCAATGATAACTTCTGTGAAGATTTGCGCGATCAAAGCTGCAGTTTGGCCATCAAGCTTCTGGTTGAATGCCAGTATGCCGCCAAAGGCGCTGGTTTGATCGCAGGCCAATGCCTTGGCATAAGCTTCAGCAAGGGTTGGTCCTGTTGCAATTCCACACGGGTTGGCGTGTTTGACAATTACGCATGTGGGAATGTTGGTTGGAAATTCGCGTAACATCTCCAACGCCGCATCAGCATCATTGAAGTTATTATAGGATAGTTCCTTCCCCTGAAGTTGCGTAGCATCCATAATGCCGGTGCGTCTATCACCTGTGCGATAAACGCCTGCCACTTGATGTGGGTTTTCACCATAGCGCAATGATTGCTGCAATCTGCCCCCGATGGCGAAAAATGTAGGAGCTTCTATTTTTTGCACACGATTGAACCAATTGGCTATGGCAGCATCATAACTGGCCGTGCGGGCAAAGGCTTTGGCTGCCAAGCGTTTTCGCAACTCTAAAGTTGTGGACTGACTTTGTGTAATTTCTGCCAACACCGAAGCATAGTCCGCAGGGTCCACGACCACAGTCACATAAGTGTGGTTTTTCGCCGCGGCTCTGATCATGGCTGGGCCGCCGATGTCGATATTCTCAATCATCTCTGCTTCATCAGCGCCTTGTGCCAACGCATTTTCAAACGGATAGAGATTGACCACCAGAAGATCGATCGTGTCGATCAGATGATCGTTGCGTGCTTGTTCATGGTCTTTGTTGCCGCGCAAAGATAACAGCCCACCGTGAATTTTAGGGTGAAGGGTTTTTACACGGCCATCCATTATCTCAGGAAAGCCCGTAACAGCTGAAACGTCGGTCACCGCGATATTTGCAGCTTTTAAGGTTTTGGCCGTGCCGCCCGTTGAAATAATTTCGATGCCATGGGAAATCAAACTTCTTGATAAATCAAGCACGCCCGCTTTATCTGACACAGAAATTAAAGCGCGTTTGATGTTCGTTTTAGGCATGGGCTACTCCTCGGTGTCAGCCATAGTCGAATTGGGCCTTCAATTAAACTGAGATTTTTGGTAGGGTGGGAAATGGATAAAAAGCCACTTTCTGATATTGCAAAGCGCGCCCTCGCCGAAGCTGAGGAGCGGCGCAAAGTCGCGTCAAGCAAAAATAGACCCATCGAAACCGGTGGACCCAAAGGGCCAGAGCCCACGCGATTTGGTGATTGGGAGAAAAAAGGTATCACATCTGATTTTTAAAACCCAAGATGATGGTAGTGGGTCAGTCTGAAATCTAACCCTGTTGACTATTCTGGAAATCCTAATCCAGTCATGCCATAATGCAATTAACGGTTGGAGATTGCTATGGCCGATGGATGGGCAGTTCTAGTGAAAATGGGTGTTATCGGCGGCGGTGAATCGACTCAATTATTTTATGCGCATTTGCCAAACCGGATGGACGCTGAGAATGCGGTTAAAAAGCATATTTCTGCCAGCCCAGATGTAAGGATTGAAGCTCAAAAATCAGTCCCACATAATGCGTTTGTCGAAATGCATATTCCAGAAGGCGGCGTTGGACAGTAATGACCAAGCTTCCCAAAAGACCTCGTGATATTTCTCAGCTTGCTAAGATGATGGTTGATATTGCAAGCGGGGAAATACCTGAATCACAAAAATCACCTCCCACTAAAGGAAGGGCCGGCGGTTTAGTCGGCGGAAAACAACGTTCGATTATTTTAAATTCGGAAACTAGAACTG
>JAYUHQ010000030.1:0-18252 GCA_043766895.1 Aestuariivirga sp. | reverse complement strand
TGACCATCAATTCATTGACCGCAGCAGATGCCATCCTTGTGCCGCTGCAATGCGAGTTCTTTGCTCTTGAAGGATTAAGCCAGCTTCTGAAAACTGTGGAACGGGTTCGAACCACCCTTAATCCGCGCTTGATGATTCAAGGGGTGGTTCTTACCATGTTTGACAAGCGCAATTCACTTTCAGACCAAGTAGCCCAAGACGTGCGCGAGGTTCTTGGCGACAAGGTTTATCAAACAGTCATACCGCGCAATGTTCGCATATCTGAAGCACCGTCTTATGGTAAGCCCGTCTTGCTTTACGATCATGCCTGTGTCGGCTCGCAAGCCTATATTAAACTGGCCTCGGAAGTGATTCGCCGAGAGCGAGATTTGCGTGCTGCCTAATCGATTCATATCCGAAACATTCTAAACAAGGTATTTATTCATGACACAGGTTCAAAAGCGCAGATTGGGACGCGGCCTTGCCGCACTGATTGGCGATGACACGTCTGAAGACGCAGTGGTGCAAGATATCCGTTCGCTGCGTCATGTGCCGGTAGAACTTTTACATCCCAATCCCAACAATCCGCGCAAACATTTTGCCGAAGATGAATTGGAAAGTTTGGCCAAATCACTCAAAGACAAGGGGTTGCTTCAGCCTTTGGTGGTTCGTCCACGCGGCGATGGCTCCTTCGAGATCGTTGCCGGGGAACGTCGCTGGCGCGCCAGCCAACGTGCCGGGCTTCATGATCTTCCAGTTCTTATTCGCGAACTCGACGACAAAGAAACTCTTGAAATTGCGCTGATTGAAAACGTCCAGCGCAGTGACCTTAATCCCTTGGAAGAAGCCCGCGCCTATCGTCAATTGATCGAACAATATGCCTACACCCAGCAACAGTTGGCCGATGCAATCGGAAAAAGCCGCAGCCATATTGCCAACACCATGCGCTTGATGACCTTGCCTGATGCCATTCAAACGCAAATTGAAAAAGGCGAATTGACAGCCGGTCACGCACGTTCGTTGATTGCCACTGAAACGCCAGAAATTCTTGCCGATAAGATTATCAAACTTAATCTTACCGTTCGGCAAGCCGAAGAACTGGCGCGCGGCAACATTCAGGCGCCCAGCCAAGCTATCAAATCTGAAAAAGACGCAGACACAAAGGCACTGGAAAAAATTTTAAGCCAAGCGCTTGGCCTTTCGGTTGCTATCAAACACAAAGACAAAGCGGGCGGAACTGTTGCCATCAGCTACAAAACACTTGATCAATTGGATGACATTATCAAAAGATTTGGTGTTTCACATTCGTGAACGGGCAAGCCGTGCCAACGACAGCAAAGCTCGATTGTTCAATGCATCAGCCAGCGCAGCATTTTTGCGCGATTGTAAAGTAACAGCGCTGATTGCTTCTTGGATGTCTATCAGATCAGCCAGCTCTAGTTTACGCAATTGGCTGGTGAATGCGGTTTTACGTTTGAAAAAAATCGGTGGTTTGGCGTTCTTAAGCGCCATATCAAGGGAGAGGCCGCGCTCCATTTCCATCCGCAAACTTTGCAACTTGGATATGTGAAGTTGCAATAATATAAGTGCACTACGCGTATCACTTCCCAAACTTGTTACGATGCGATCTGTGGCTTCAAGGTCGCCACCCAATACTGAATCAATCAGTTGATCAACATCAAATTCGGCAGTGTCGCCACACACCGCGCTCACATCAGTCTCCGTGATTACAGTTTGACCAAGACAGTAAATTGCAAGTTTTTCTGCCTCCTGCAAAACAATCATGCGGTCACTGCCAACACTTGAAAAAAATAATGCTTCCGCATCGTCAGTCCAAGTCAAACCCTGAGAAGACAAATAATTTGCCACTCGCTCAAAAAGCTTGCCGCGATCTTCTTCATAAAGTGCCAGCGCAACAAAGCGGCTTGCTTCTTCACAGGCCACACGAAGCTTTGACAGTTTTGAAAGAGTATCGGCCAGAAGAATAACAAAGTTCGCAGGCTGATCAAAAGCCAAAGTTGCGCCCAGAAACTTCAAACAGCTATCATCAGCACCATCAACAATCAGTACTTGCCGGTCACCCAACAGTGACAAAGACAAAAATGAATCTAAAAATGTTCCCGGCGAAGCTTTAACAGAAGCAATATCCACACGCTGTGGCGCGGCTGCAAGTTGGCCGACCACTTGCCTTGAAAGGCCCGCTACGGCCGACTCATCAGCCCCGTGAATCAGAATGCCATTCATGGCCCCCAATCGGCGTTTCACAAAACCGTCAAATTCGTCCTCACGCAGAACTCCCAAGGCCTAGCCTTTTTGAGTGGACAAAAATGCCGCCAAACGCAATTTCATGTCTTGGCCCAGCTCCTTTGCTGCACGCAACCTTGCATTATCAGCCGCATTCAAATCAGCGACAGGCTGATTGATTGTATCGAAAGATACATTGGAAAAACTATCGCCACTGGTTCCCACTTTGCCAGACACTGAATCAATAAGCTCATAATGGGCCGACAGGCTATAGCGCTTGCGTTCAGCGCTCGATGAGGAGAGCGAAGAGACATCGATAGTCTTCTCGATGATTTCAAGTTTCAAACTAAACCGCGAAGATGGCGAGGCGCCAATTCCATCCAACAATTCATTGCGCAACAATTGGCCAGCACGACTGTGCTGTTCACGCACTGAAATATTAGCCAACCCTTGGCTAACGCTCAACCCATCGGGGCCTTTGCCATAGAGCGGTCGATAGGTGCTGCATGCACTGAGACCCAGTGCACTGATCAGCAACAATCCTATGACCTTTGACCTTAGCATACGATATTCACAATCCGATCAGGAACGACGATCAACTTTTTGGCAGGCTTACCATCCATCACACGCATAATGTTTTCAAGTGCCAAAACCATAGGTTCAAGTTCGGCCTGACCCAAACCTTTTGCCACGGTAATTTCATCACGACGTTTGCCGTTGACCTGAATAGCAATTGTAACATCGGCTGTCGCTGTCAAAGCTTCAGCATATTTTGGCCATGGCGTGTCAACCACAGCAGTGTGGTGGCCCAGGGCCAGCCAACTTTCTTCAGCCAAATGCGGCATCATCGGTGCGATGAGAAGCACCAAAAACTCACCCGCTTCCCTGAGGGCACCCATCAGAGCGTTCGATTTCTGCGCCACTGCTAACGATTGGCCGATGGCATTGGACAGTTCATACACACGAGCAATGGCACGGTTAAAGCGCAAATTGTTCAAATCTTCGGTGATCGCCTGTGCGGCACGGTGGGCTTGCCGACGCAGCGCCAAACTATCTTCCGCCAACGTTGCTTCTGCGTTTGGCAATTCTGCAATGTCATTTATGATGCGCCAAATTTTCTGTGTAAACTTCCATGAACCCTCAGCACCTGCTTCTGTCCATTCAATATCGCGTTCAGGCGGCGTATCCGACAACATGAACCAGCGCGCAGTATCAGCGCCATAGGCAGCGATGATCGTATCAGGATCAACCACATTACGCTTAGACTTTGACATCTTCTCAACGCCGCCAACGGTTAAATGAGCGCCAGTTTCAGCGTGCACCCATGAACCATCTTTTTGAATGGCATCGCTTGGTAAAACCCATTCACCAACCGGATCCTTAAACGTCTCATGGATCACCATGCCTTGCGTAAATAGGCTTTTGAAAGGCTCTTCTACGCCCAAATGTTCAGTTTTCATCATCGCGCGTGAATAAAACCGTGAATATAACAAGTGCAAAATAGCGTGTTCAACGCCACCAATATATTGGTCAACCGGAAGCCAATATTTTGCTGCGGCTGGATTTACCGGGCCTGCATCATGCGGGGATGCAAATCGGGCGTAATACCAAGACGAATCAATAAAAGTATCGAAAGTGTCTGTTTCGCGCTCGGCCGGCTCGTTACATTTCGGGCAACTTACGTGCTTCCAGGTTGGGTGATGGGCCAAAGGATTGCCCGGCTTATCAAATTTTACATCTTCGGGAAGTGTAACGGGCAATTGCGATTTGGGAACCGGAACGATCCCACAATCTTTGCAGTGAATAACTGGAATTGGGCAGCCCCAATAGCGCTGGCGCGATACGCCCCAGTCACGCAACCTGAAATTCACGGTGCGTTTACCAGAGCCCAGTTGTTCAAAGCGCGCTGCAATCACCGCCTTGGCCGCCTCAACCGTCATGCCATTTAAGAAATCAGAATTGATCAATTGAACTTTCGCTGCATCATCTTCTAGATAAGGCGCGCTGGACACATCAACAGCACCGCCGTCTTTCGGGCCAACCACGGGCAGGATTGGCAAGCCATATTTGGTTGCAAAATCATAGTCACGTTGATCATGCGCCGGACAGCCAAAAATGGCGCCCTCGCCATAACCCATCAACACAAAGTTGGCGGCATAAACTGGAATCTTGCGGGTGCGATCAAACGGGTGAACCGCGAAAAGCCCGAGTGGATAACCACGTTTTTCGGCCCGTTCGATATTTTCCTCTGATGTGCCAAGGGCTGCCACTTCGGCGCGAAATTCGGCTAAACCTGCGTTGGTTTCAGCAATTGATTTAGCAATCGGATGATCTGCCGAAACCGCGCAGAAGCTTGCGCCAAACAATGTGTCATGGCGTGTTGTATAAACCGTCAAACCGCCAGCTACTGGGTTGCCCGAAGCATCTTCCAACTCAAAAGTGAAGCGCAACCCTTCTGAACGACCAATCCAATTCTTTTGCATCAGCCGTACTTTTTCAGGCCAATCTTTCAGGCTGTCCAAAGCTGTCAGAAGTTCTTGGGCATAGTCGGTGATTTTCAAAAACCATTGGGCCAACTCACGTTTCTCAACCGCTGCGCCAGAACGCCAGCCCTTGCCGTCGATGACCTGTTCATTGGCCAAAACGGTTTGATCAATCGGATCCCAATTCACTTGCGATACACGCCGTTCGACCAAATTAGCTGCCATAAAATCAATAAACATGGCCTGTTCGTGCATATAGTAACTTGGATCGCAGGTGGCAAATTCGCGTGACCAATCCAACGAAAGCCCCATAGACTTCAATTGCCCACGCATGGTGGCAATATTATCATAAGTCCATGATTTTGGATGAATGCCACGTTCAATAGCTGCATTTTCAGCGGGCATGCCAAAGGCATCCCAGCCCATCGGGTGAAGCACGTTATAGCCGCAGGCCCGTCTGAACCGTGCGATTACATCGCCCATGGTATAGTTGCGCACATGGCCCATATGAATGCGCCCAGAAGGATATGGAAACATTTCCAACACATAATATTTTGGCCGCGAAGCATCTTCGGTGGCCTCAAAGCTTTTCTGTGCGGCCCAATGAGCTTGCCATTTCGGTTCGGTTTCGCGGTGATTGTAACGTTCGGCGGCCAATTTCATTCTCTCAATATAATGTTCCCGTTGTTCCGTACCAGTCCTTGAAAAGCATCGCAAGCGTGCTCATAAGCAAACAATGAGCGACGCAATATCCAGGTTGAACACCATCAAAAGCCAGATCGGCACCAAGGCTATTTTGGTTGCAGTTTCCAAAACCTTTGATGCGGCAGATATTAAGCCCATCCTGGAAGCAGGCCAGCGGGTGTTTGGTGAAAACCGCGTGCAAGAAGCCCAGCGCAAATGGCCAGAACTCCGCCAAAAATTTGGCGATGTTGAGCTTCATCTGATCGGCCCATTGCAAAGCAACAAAGCAGCAGAGGCCGTGGCGCTTTTTGATGTGATCCAAACTGTTGACAGGCCCAAGATTGCCGAAGCTCTTGTCAAAGAAATGAAAAAATCCAACCGCGCCATCAAATTTTTCATACAGGTCAATATTGGCCGAGAAGAGCAAAAGGCAGGTATCATGCCTGAAGATGTTGACCCATTTGTTCAAACATGCCGCGGGCTTGGTATGGCTGTGGTAGGGCTAATGTGCATTCCGCCTGTTGTGGGTGATCCGCGCCCCTATTTCAAATCCCTTCGCGAAATGGCATCACGCAATGGCCTAAAAGAACTGTCGATGGGTATGAGCGGGGATTTTGAAATCGCACTTGCTGAGGGTGCTACTTACGTTCGCCTAGGGTCTGCCATTTTTGGAACACGGCCTCAGATCACAACATAGGTCTTTGGTCCGCAGTGTTTTAGAACGATGCGCAAATGCTGGGCTGATAATGCCACGCAGCCTTCGGTTCCCGTTGCACCTTGTCTTATCACATGCAAAAAAATGGCGCTGCCACAGCCTTGCATTCTGGGGCGGTGGTTGTGATTGGTCGTGATCACAATGTCATAAGCGTCATCGTCGCGCCATAGTGATTCATGGCTGCTTTGAAAAGGAAGGCGAACTGGGCGATTGTAATTGCGGTGGCCCACGGCATCACACCACCCATCACATTTTTTAAGTGGGCGTACGGTAAGACCCGTCTTGGGCCTTTGCATGCGATCGGGCCTGAAGTTTACAACTTCCAACCTCCACCTGCCTACAGGGCTTTTGCCGTCCCCTTCGCGCTTACTATGTGATCGGCCATTCTTGCCCAAAAGGCATGGAAATGTCATTTGACCCACACGCAACACGCCTTTGCTTGAACACGCGTTGATCGCGAAAACGTGAAGATGTGATATAGTTTTGTTCACAGCGACTTGAATTGCTCTAAAATCTAAACTCTTTCAATATGATGGCACAAAATCAAATGAAACGGAACAGTATGTCCAACGCCAAAAAAATTCTGATTGTGGATGATGATGACGCTTTGCGCGAAACGTTGAAAGAACAATTTTCTCTTCACGATGAATTCCATGTCACAGACGCAGCCACTGCCACAGCCGGTGTAAAGGCGTTGAAAGCCGAGCATGCAGACCTTGTTATTCTCGACGTGAACATGCCCGATATGGACGGGCGCGAGGCCTGCAAAATTATGCGGCGCAATGGCTATAAAGGCCCGGTTGTAATGCTCACCGCGGAAAGTTCTGATGCAGACACAATTTTGGGCCTTGATTCCGGTGCCAATGATTACATTGCCAAGCCATTTCGCTTTGCGGTTTTGCTGGCCCGCATTCGCTCTCACTTGCGCCAGCATGAACAAAGTGAAGACGCGGTATTTCAAATTGGGCCCTACCAATTTAAACCAGCGTCTAAAATTCTTCTGAAGGAAGATCAAAAGAAAATCAGGCTGACAGAAAAAGAAACATCAATTATCAAGTTTCTCTATCGCGCGGGCGAACAGCCAATCAGCCGTGAACTTTTGCTGCAAGATGTCTGGGGTTACAATGCAGGCGTATCCACACACACACTCGAAACCCACATTTATCGCCTGCGTCAAAAAATAGAGCGTGATCCTGCTCACGCCGAAATTTTGGTCACTGAAGCGGGCGGCTATAAACTCATCCCTTGATCTTTGCCCCATTTGGCAGTCAAAAGGCAAAATGGGGATTCGCAGGGTAATCGGAGTTGGGGCTCTATGAGCGTTCGGGCAGACTCGCAAACATTGCAACACATTCCAGTGTTTCGTGATTGCGACCCTGTGGCTTTGCAAATTTTAGCCTTTGCCGCCGAACGGCAGGAATTTCAATCAGGTGAAGAAATTATTGCCCAAGGTAAAAAGGCGCGCGCGGCATTCGTTGTGTTGAATGGCCAAGCCAAGCTTCGTGATGGCACAACGGAACTGGGTTATGCGGAACCCGGTTCGTTTTTGGGTGAAGTTGCTATGCTGGGCTCTGGCACCTATGCCATTACGGCCATTGCATCTGGTACCGTGGAAACTGCCCGAATAAGCCATGAACTGTTCGTGCGGGTGGCCAAAGAATATCCTGATTTTGGACGCGGTGTTATTCGCAACTTGGGTGACAAGCTTGAAGCCCACTTACGCGAACTTGATGGGGTTCGGGTGATGCTGGCCAAATCTCGGAATTTCTCAGATTTGGGTTAAACAAAATCGGCGATAACGGGCACGTGGTCTGAAGTTTGTGTCCAGCTTCTTGTCTCTTTTAACACCTGAATTTTTGTGCAGGTTTTAGCAATTTTTTCAGTTGCAATGATATGATCAAGTCTTCGCCCTTTGTTGGCGGCTTCCCAATCCTTGGCCCGATAACTCCACCATGTATAAAGCTTATCCGTTGGCGGGAAATGATTGCGCATAATATCATGCCACTTTCCGGCTTCCATCATTTTGGCAAAGCGTTCGGTTTCAGGGGGCGTGTGGCTGACGATTTTTAAAAGTGCCTTGTGGCTCCACACATCATGCTCAAGCGGGGCCACGTTCAAATCGCCAACGGCGATTGCCTCATAATTTTTTGGTGCCGCATGGTGTTTTGACCATTCAATCATCTCGTCTAAAAAATCGAGCTTGTGGCCAAATTTTTCATTGATCTCACGATCAGGTTCATCACCGCCAGCGGGCACATAAAGATCGTGCAGCACAAATGGTGTTGGAACATCAAACTTCACGCTGACGTGGCGACAATCGCCTTTTGCGCAAAAATTACGCGAGTGTTGTTCCGAAAAAGGCAAACGCGAAACAATGGCCACGCCATGATAACCCTTTTGGCCAAATTCGGCGATGTGGGTATAGCCCAAATCTGTCAGCGATTTGGATGGAAACTGCCCCTGTGGGCATTTGGTTTCCTGCAAACACAGAATATCAATGTCGTGTTCTTTTAATAGTCGCTCAACCAAACCAATGCGCAAGCGCACTGAATTGATGTTCCATGTTGCCAATCTAAATCCCATATCTCAGAAATGACATGGGATTTAAAAGTGGGCAAGCAAAACTATTTTGTAGGCTCGCGATTAATTTGTCCGACAAACAGTTTTGGATCGAACTTGCCGCCAAATTGTATATTGGAAAGTTGCACACTGGTGCGCCGATCTTTGCCGTCCACGACAATCCACTGTTGCAGCTGGTTCAACTGATCATCAAATATCAGAGTAATATAGCCCCCCATGCCGCCCTTGCGATCTTGCAGTGAAACACTGGTCAAGCCATCACGCTGATCAAAAGCCACCACATCTGTTTCGGCCAAAAGATCAACTTGGGGCGATACAACCAAACGCAATGGTGTTGCAGACAAGGGGAATTGATCGCCGCGTTCACGCACACGATCTTTGATTGTCAACCACCGGCCATCAGCCACAATCAGCAATGGATTTGGCGAGGCATAGTCAAACCGAAGCTTGCCGGGCTTTGAAATGTAAAGCACACCTTGGCTCAAACTGCCTTTGGAAGATACCTGAGCAAAATCACATTTCAAAGATTGAAAGCTGTTAATATAAGCATTGATCTTGGCCACGGCTTGCTGTTGTCCAGCTGCCAACGCAATCGGCTTTAATTTAGCCTCAGCCAATTGTGGTGCTGCAAAAAGAACAGCCAAAACCAACATTGAAATAACAAACCGCATTGCCTTGATCATCATTACCATCCGAATCTTTTCTGCCTGTTGCATAGCATGCTTATCGTATTTCAAGCGGGCAAAAATAGGGCAGGAAAATGCTCATACGCGGGCGCTGTCACCGGGCACCAAAATTTCGCGTTTGCCTGTGCCATTGGCAGCCGAAATAAGGCCCTCTTTCTCCATCCGTTCAATCAAACTGGCGGCCTTATTATACCCCACCTGCAGGCGACGTTGAACATATGATGTTGACACTTTTTTGTCACGCAACACCACGGCCACGGCTTGGTCATAAAGCTCATCGCCTGAACCGCCCTCAGCGCCGGGATATCCAGCGGATCCTTCACCCACTGCGTCTTCATCAGATTCTTCGGTTACAGCTTCCACATATTCAGGCGCACCCTGCGCCTTCAAGTGATTGACAATTTCTTCTACTTCACCGTCAGACACAAAAGGCGCATGCAGACGCGAAATACGTCCGCCGCCTGCCATATAGAGCATGTCGCCCTGGCCCAACAGCTGTTCGGCACCTTGTTCACCCAGAATTGTCCGGCTGTCGATTTTGGAGGTTACTTGAAATGAAATGCGGGTTGGGAAATTGGCCTTGATCGTGCCGGTGATCACATCCACCGAAGGCCTTTGTGTTGCCATCACCACGTGAATGCCCGCAGCGCGTGCCATCTGTGCCAAACGTTGAACAGCACCTTCAATATCTTTGCCAGCCACCATCATCAAATCTGCCATCTCGTCGATAATCACGACGATATAGGGCATGGGGTTCAGATCCATTTCCTCCTGTTCAAAGACAGGCTGGCCTGATTCAGCATCAAAACCGGTTTGTACGGTGCGCGAAAGCTTCTGGCCCTTTTCAGCCATTTGCGCCAATTTAGCGTTATAGCCATCGACGTTGCGCACGCCCGTTTTTGACATTTTTTTATAGCGATCTTCCATCTCGCGAACTGCCCACTTCAGTGCCACAACAGCTTTGCGCGGGTCGGTCACAACGGGGGCTAACAAATGTGGAATGCCTTCATAAACCGAAAGCTCGAGCATTTTTGGATCAATCATGATCAATTTGCATTTGTCAGGCGGCAAACGATAGAGCAGCGACAAGATCATGGTATTAATGCCCACCGATTTGCCTGAACCCGTTGTACCCGCAATCAGCAAATGCGGCATTTTGGCCAGATCAGCAAAAATTGGTTCGCCGCCAATGTTTTTACCCAAGGCGAGCGTGAGATTGGTGTTGTTTTTAATGAAACTGTCACCTTGGAAAAGTTCGCGCAGGTAAACCGTTTCGCGTTTCGAATTGGGCAATTCAATACCAATGGCATTGCGGCCCGAAACAACTGCAACACGTGCCGAAATTGCGCTCATCGATCGGGCAATATCATCAGCCAAACTGATCACGCGAGATGACTTAATGCCAGGTGCGGGCTCGAGTTCGTATAGCGTTACGACGGGGCCCGGCCGAACATTGATGATTTGGCCACGGACGCCAAAATCTTCCAACACACCCTCCAGGCGGCGGGCATTTTCTTCAAGGAAGTCTTTGTTAAACTCTGGCAGTCGGCCAACCTTTTTTGGCTCTGATAAAAGATCAAGCGATGGCAACTCAAATCGCTTTTGTTTCGTCGCCTTTAACTTTGGAACCGTGCTTGCTTTTGCCGCAGATTTTATCGGGGCCGTTGGAATCGGCTCTTCAAGGTCCGCATCCGTATCAAAAGCAGCTTCTTCTTCTAAATCTGGCTCAAACGCTGCAAAACCTTCATCTTCGGCAATGTGATCTTCTGTCGAAAGCTCTTCATCGATATGCGGCTTTTTCAAACTTAATGGAGCAAATCGGCTGAGAACATCGCCTGTGGCGGCTTCGTCCAACACGCGGCGTTTTTTTGCGGGCGCTGCGGGCTTTGATTTTTGGACGGTCCAAGACTTGAACCAAGAAGACCACGAAACAGTCTGTAATTGAGGTTTTGCTTTTTTGATTTGAGGGGTTGATTTTTTCCAAGCGCCGATAAATTGAACGGCATCAATAAGCTCAAAGCTCAACGCTTTGGGGACTGTAAACCAACATGCCGTCAGTGCTGCCAAAAAAACCAAGGTTTTGGCGACGACACCTTTTATGCCAATCGACAAAAGTGACAAAAGTCCCGCCACAATAATTTCGCCAAGATTGCCACCAAGACCACTGGCCAAGGCCCATGTGCTGGGTGAGGGAAGGCAAGCCATCAAGCACGATAATGCTAAGCTTGAAGCCAACCAAAATCCAATGCAGTTGCGCGGCTTTTGGATGGGAGCGTGTTGAAATAATCTTGCGGCCCAAGCCAGCGGAATAAACAAGAACGCCAAAACACCCAAACCCAAAAACTGAATCAATTCGTCGGCAATTGTTGCGCCAAAACTGCCCAACCAATTGAGTGGTTTTGCACCCGTTGCATGATTGAACGATGGGTCACTGGCAGACCACGAAGCCAATGCCAAAGCCACAACAACAATAACAGCGCAAAGTGCAAGGCCAGCCAGCTCAAACATCCGACGCCTGAGAAAGCGACGCAGTGCCGCAGGAATTGTTGATTCATCGGTATCAAAGGTGTCGTTTACAGCCATACAAAACTCCAAGCGGGAGAGAGTGGCCCCGCATAATAAATGGTTAATGCCACTCTGCCGTCTCAGGGTTAAGCTTGGGTAAATGCGCAAAATAAAACGCCCCCGGGATTTTAACCCGAGGGCGTTGAAAGATATTGGGAAAGATTTAGTTGAAGGCGCGCTCACCGTGGCTGGAAATATCCAAACCTTCGCGTTCAGATTGCTCATCAACACGCAAGCCCACAGTATATTTACAAATCAAGCAAGCAATGTAACTCACCACGCCCGATAGAACAATCGCTGTCAACACGTCGACGAATTGCGAATACATCTGGGCCGAAAGAACAAAGTCTGCTGTCTTTGTGCTTGTGTCGGTTGCCAAATAGTTGACAATCCCTTGGCCGCTCAATGCACCCATGTTGGGGTTAACGAAAAAGCCCGTCAACAATGCGCCCAGCATGCCGCCAATACCATGAACACCAAAGACGTCCAAAGCATCGTCATAGCCGAAGAGTGGTTTCAACCAGATGACTGCACCCAAGCAAACAAAGCCTGCCGCGGCACCAATAATGATTGCACCCATCGGGCCCACAAAACCGCAGGCTGGAGTAATCGCAACCAAACCTGCAACAGCGCCAGAGGCAGCGCCCAGCAAACTTGCATGCTTGCGCGTGACAAATTCACCAAACGACCAAGCCAAGGCCGCGCCGCAGGTGCCTAGAATTGTATTCAAGAAAGCTACAGCAGCACCGCCATTGGCTTCCAAGTTGGAGCCCGCGTTAAAGCCAAACCAGCCGAAGAACAACAAGCCTGTGCCCAACAAGGTTGTCACCAAGTTGTGCGGTGCCATTGGTTCTTTGTTAAGGCCAACGCGCTTGCCCAACATCAGGGCGCATACCAAGCCTGCAACACCGGCATTGATGTGAACAACAGAGCCACCGGCAAAGTCGATCGCACCCTTGTTGAACAGCCAGCCATTGGCTGCATTCACGGCATCATTATAGGCACCCAGAACAGTATCAATTTTAGTTTTGTCGGTTCCGGCATCCGTCAATTGCTTCAAGAAATCGGCGGCTGCAGAATCACCCACCGCTGCTTTAACGTTGGCAATATTGGCTGCTGAAAGTGTGTAGGCATCTGGGCCAGCCCACCACCAAACCATATGGGCCATTGGCAGATATGAAAAACAGAACCAGATAAACAAGAACAGCAATACGGCTGAGAATTTCATGCGCTCAGCAAATGCACCAATGATCAGGGCTGGTGTGATGCAAGCGAATGTCATTTGGAAAATAACATAAACATATTCAGGAAGATAGGTTTCCTTCGAGAATGTTGCAGCCATTGTTGAAGGGCTAACACCACTCAAAAAGGCCTTTGAAAAACCACCGATAAACGGGGCCAATGCGCCAGAACCATTGGTGAAGGCCAGCGAATAGCCAAAGAACACCCAAAGTATGGCCACCATGCAAAAGCATGTTGTAACTTGCATCAAGACTGACAATACGTTTTTCGACCGCACCAAACCGCCGTAAAACAGCGCAAGGCCCGGATAAGTCATCAATACAACAAGAGCTGTGGCAACCAACATCCAAGCCGTGTCGCCTTTGTTAATTGAGGCTGCCGCAAATGCCGAAGACGACATCGCAAAAGTGCCCAACCCCCCCAGAAGCAGCGGCGAAAGTAGCCGCTTTTTCCAATTTTCGAATTTATTCATGATTTTACCTTTCATTATTTCTTGAATTATCAAAGAGCTGAAGCACCGGTCTCGCCCGTGCGCACGCGAATGGCTTCTTCGAGCGGAAGAACAAAAACTTTGCCGTCGCCAATTTGGCCGGTTTTGGCAGAACCTTGGATGGCTTCCACAACGCGTGCGACCAAGCTGGATTCTACGGCAACTTCAATTTTCACCTTTGGCACGAAGCTTACTGCGTATTCCGCGCCGCGGTAAAACTCGGTATGGCCGCGTTGGCGACCGTGGCCTTTGACTTCTGTAACGGTAATGCCTTGAACGCCGATGGCGCTTAGTGCCTCTCTGACCTCTTCTAATTTGAAGGGTTTAATGATGGCGATGATATATTTCATGTCGTTGCCTTTCTCCTGTATAAGACCTAGGCAATACAAATGCTGTGCCAGATTCAATTTGACTCTAAGACATTGAATTGAAACAGTTTAAATATTAGGGTTAAAATTTAAGCAGAAATGTGTGATTAAATATTGGCCATATTGCAAAGTTTGCATATATTTTGAGCAGTTGCGGCGCGACCACAACCTATGATTCCGGGACAAGGCGATAAAATGTTAAAATTCGATGTTTTGATTGTTGGTGCAGGTTTAAACGGTCTGGTTGCAGCTTTGGCGTTAGGGGGTGCGCGGTGTCGCAGGCCCCTGAGAGTGGCGGTGGTTGACCGCGTTCACCCAGCCCAATTTGCCGCCAATACGCATGATTCACGTGCCTCTGCTTTGACGGCCGCCACCCAAACCATGTTGCAGGTTTTGGGTGTGTGGGACAAGCTTTCGCCATTGGCGCAAAACATGACTGACATCATCGTCACTGATTCCAACACCACTGAAAAAAAGCCAAGCCTTCTCTCATTCTCCACCGGAGACAAAACTCAAGCGCCCGCCGCTTTGATCGAAAACGCGCATATATTTAAAGCGCTGTTGGCGGCAATCGATGAAAGCCCTTCCATTGATATTTTGGCGCCACATCACATCACAGGTTTTCAATTCGGGCCAGGATTGGCCAGTTTAACGTTGAAAAACGGAGAAGTATTGAAAGCAAATTTGATTGTGGGCGCTGATGGGCGAGGGTCGCCCACACGGATTGCAGCTGGCATTGATTTTGACGGATGGGATTATCCCCAATCAGCCATCACGCTTACGGTTGGTCATGAATTGCCGCACCTTGGGCGGGCAGAAGAACATTTTGGCCCAACGGGTGTGTTTGCAATTCTACCCTTGCAAGGCAATCGTTCATCGATTGTATGGACAGAGCCTCATCACACCGCCCAACAGATTTGCGCTTTGGCCGATGAAGAATTTCTCACCGTTTTAAGCGAAAAATTTGGAGGCCACCTTGGCCAACTTACATTAGCGTCGCCCCGCCACGCCTATCCCTTATCCATGTATTTGGCCAAAACGTTTGTGGCAGGTCGTGTGGCTTTGTTGGGTGATGCGGCCCATGTGGTTCACCCATTGGCTGGCCTTGGGCTTAATCTTGGCTTTAAGGATGCTGCTGCCTTGGCTGATTGTGTGATGAAGGCCGCTGATCTTGGCCAAGATATCGGCAGCAACGAAGTTTTAGACTCATACGTCCAGTGGCGACGATTTGATACTTTGGCTACAGCAGGTTTGCTCGACGGCTTAAACCGGCTATTTGCCAATGATGACCAAGCATTGCGCCTGCTGCGGCAGGCCGGCTTGCGGGTTGTTGATTCTCTGGCGCCGTTGAAAGATGTTTTCATCCGCGAAGCGGCTGGCAAAGTTGGAGCCTTGCCGCGACTGATGCGCGGCCTTGCGGCCTAAGCCTCACGAGATTGGCCGGCAGCCCGAAGTTTTTCTAAATAGCCCTGCCATAAAGATAGCTGTTCGCGGCCCAATTTGGCCAGATAGCCCCAAGTGAAAAGCCCCGTTGAATGACCATCGCTGAAAATAATCCGAACAGCATAAGTGCCGATTGGTTCCAGCTTGGTGATTGAGACAAGGCGTTTACCCACCACCAATTGTTCTTGACCCGGCCCATGGCCCTTGACCTCAGCGCTTGGGCTTTCAACGCGCAGAAGTTCCGCTGTGATGTCAAAAGTCTCGCCCGTATCAAATTGGATCGACAAGGTATGACCTCGATTGGCAACGCGAAGTTCAGTGGGCCAAGGTTCACTCACTCGCGGTTTAACTCGCGGGCTTCGCCTGCCAGCATAATGGGAATGCCATCGCGAATGGGATAGGCCAAACCTGCCACTTTCGAAACAAGTTCCTGCTTCTCAGCATCATAGGTCAACCTTGTTTTGGTCACCGGGCAGACTAAAATCTCAAGCAGCTTTGGATCGGTAAAACGTGGGGCTGTCATCATTGCATCCGCGTGGAATTGCCACCCAAAGATTTGGCCAAGGCCAACTCAGTCAATGCCACCAGAACTTCGGCCCGCGATCTTAGGTCCGGCGCCTCCAGCAGGGCCTGTTTCTCGCGTGGCGGATAGGGTGCCAGCAATGACAGTGTGTTGACCAGAACTTCAGTTGAGACGGAATTGATCTCGTCCCAATTCGTCGTCATGTTGTTGGCTTCCAGATATTGGCGGAAAGCCTCAACCAATTGGGCCCGATTAACACTGGGTGCGCCTGTGCCCGAAACCAAATCAATTTCAAACGGTTTATAGTCAACTACTGCTTGGCGAAACGGCGTTGTGACACGCGGTTCCTTTTTCACGTTGAACCGGCAAACCCCGGTGATGGTAATCAGCAGGCGGCCATCGTCTGCTTCAGAATAAGATGTAATGCGACCAGCACAGCCCACACGCTCAAGCTTCGGCTTTTCGCCTTCGCTGTCTTGCCTGGGCTGAATGATGCCGATGATGCGCTCTGAATCCATCGCCGCTTGCACCATCAACAAATAGCGCGGCTCAAAAATATTCAGCGGCAAATCTGTCCGTGGCAACAGCAGTGCACCCGACATCGGGAACAGTGGAATTTGCTTTGGCAGATCATCTATTGTTTGATAGCGGCCCGACATCACGAAAATAACACCGCTGAAAGTTTGCGCCGGCCCATCAACGTAAATTCATCCTTTGGGCCCCAGGCCTCAAAATACGAAACCAATTGCTTGCGGGCCGCGTCGTCATTCCAAGCGCGATCCTTTTTGATCACAAATACCAGCTGGTCAATTGCTGCCTCACGTTTGCCTGTACCATTGAGCAAGGTTGAAAGTTCCAAGCGGGCCCCAAAGTCGTTGGGATTCAAGGCCACGGCCTGTTCTAACTTGCCCATTGCTGAGGTATCAACTGGGTTCAAAAGCAATTGCAACGCGGCCTTGGCGCTGATCACGGTTGGGTCAATCTGTTTGTCAGCAGGACAAGCCGCCAAGGTTGTCTCAGCCTCTGGCAGCAACTGCAATTCCATTTCAGCTTGAGCTTTCAGCACATAAGCTTCCACCGTTGTGGGCTCGACCTCGATCACTTGGGTTGCGATATCAATGACAGCTTCAAAATCTCCCGCGCCAAAACTATCTCTGGCCATTTTCAAAGCAGCTTCAATTTGTTCAGCCCGCCCGCCCTTGCCGCTTAATTTGGAAATGAACTGCTTAATCTGCGATTCAGGGATAGCCCCCATAAATCCATCCACCGGCCTACCGTCAACAAACGCAAATACTGCAGGAATTGACTGCACCCGCATTTGGCTTGCAATCTCGGGGTTCTGATCAATGTCAATCTTGACCAGTTTAATTTTGCCATTGGCTTCACGAACAACTTTTTCAATCATTGGGCCAAGCGTTTTGCAGGGTCCGCACCATGGCGCCCAAAAATCAACCAACACCGGAACCGACTTTGATGCTTCAATCACGTCAGCCATAAAGTTTTTGGTGTTCGAGTCTTTGACCAAATTTTGATCTGGGGCTTTGAAGGCAAGTGTGTTCATGGTTTTTCCAAATTAAGAAGGATCGCTTACTGATACAATACGCGGATTGTGGCCGGTGGAGCGAATAAATTTCACAAGATCCTCAGACGAAATGGTTGTGGTGGCGTCATTCTTCAAGGGATGGAAGTTGAGCAACGGCAATTTCATCATGTCTGCATCAAGAATCACATGGGTTTTGCCTTGGCTATCGTTGATTAAGCCAAAAGGGGTGACAGAACCTGGTTCAACACCCAAAATTTCCAACAAAAGTTCGGGCTTGCCAAATGTTAGTCGCTTTGAACCGATTTTGTCCTTGGCTGCTTTTAAATCGATGCGCGCATCATCCAAAGCCACAATAAGCCACAGCACACCCTTTTCATCCTTACAAAACAGGTTCTTGCAGTGACCGCCAGGAATGTCAAAATGCACAGCTTTAGCCTGTTCAACCGTAAAAACTGGCTCATGGTCTGTGGTTTTCGTGGCAATGCCATGGCGATCAAAAAACTCAAAAAGCTGGGCTCGACTGTTTGGCACGATTGTAAATTTCCATTTGATTAAGGGCCTTGAAATCTCGCTATTGCATTTCAACGAGACTTAGGCAATAACGCGGCCGTTGAGGCCAACTTCACCCGGCCCAATCGCTCAAGCGGGCGTAGCTCAGGGGTAGAGCACGACCTTGCCAAGGTCGGGGTCGAGGGTTCGAATCCCTT
>JAYUHQ010000029.1:0-2620 GCA_043766895.1 Aestuariivirga sp. | reverse complement strand
AATGAAAGCCTTTAACCTGTGACCACTCCTATTATGACTGTGATGATTGCTGCCGTTCGCAAAGCTGCGCGGGGTGTTCAAAGAGATTTTGGTGAAGTGACCAATTTGCAAATCTCAGTCAAAGGCCCCGGCGATTTCGTCACCAATGCCGACAAGCGCTGCGAGCAAGTGCTGCGCCAAGAATTACTGGCCGCCCGCCCGTCTTATGGCATTCTGGGTGAAGAAGAAGCCGAGCACAAAGGCACTGATCCTGATCACCGCTTCATCATCGACCCAATTGATGGCACGTTTAATTATATGCACGCCCTGCCGCTGTTTGCCATCACCATTGCCCTTGAGCGCAAAGGCGAAATCGTGGCGGGTGTAACATACAACCCGATCACTGATGAGCTGTTCCACGCTGAAAAAGGCACCGGCGCATTTGTGAACAACAAGCGCATGCGCGTGGCCCAGCGCCGCGATTTAATTGATTGTATGGTCTGCACATGTTTGCCCGGCCGTGGCAAAGGCGACCACGCCAAACACCGCGCTGAAATGGATTTGATGCAAGTGAAAACCAGCGGAATTCGTGCCTTGGGCTCAACCGCCATGGACATGGCCTACATCGCCATGGGCCGCTTAGACGGCGCCTGGTGCAACGGCCTGAAAGCCTGGGACATGGCCGCAGGCGTTCTCTTCATCCGCGAGGCTGGCGGCTTTGTGCAAGGGCTAAAGGGCGAAGCCAATCCTTTGTTCAGCGGTGGTTACATCGCAGGCAACGCAGATTTACTGCCGCAGATTAGGGCGGTGCTGGATCAGGCTGGGAAGTAACTTCAAAGTTCGCATCTACTTTATAAACTGCTTAATTAGGTGGAATGAACGCATCCACAAGAACACAACAGGAACTGTGGATGGCGTTAATCGCAGCCGTGCAATTAAATATTTTATAGTTTAGATATTGTTCTGTTGGTGAGAGAAGAGAGGGCCGCCGCTAAGCAAACCCTCTCCCTTGATTGCAGGGGCCATCATCTGGCGCGCCTTAGTGGAGTCGGTTCCGAAGTTCTTTATAGGAACCGACTTCCCAGCTAGATTGGCATGAAGTAGGTAAAGCTTCAACTATGAAAACCAAGTTATTAAATCAACCTTTCCTTCACCCCTTGAGGGAGAAGGTGGATCGCGCTTCTTGGCGCGAGACGGATGAGGGGTGGCTCCGAATTAAATTTTCAACACCGAACGACCCCTCATCCGGCGTTTCACGCCACCTTCTCCCTCAAGGGGAGAAGGGAAGATTAGCCTGCCAATTTCTTATCAATCGCAACAAATGCCAGCGCCAATATTATGAACGATACTGACAGCGCCGCGATACTAGCCACCATCTGCACTCCACCAAGCTGGGTGGGATCAAGGAACCAGTAGGCATACCAGCCATCAAAGGCCCCTCTGACCAATGCGAAAATGCAATAGGAAAGCGGTGCCACAATGGCATAGGCCGCATCGCGCCACTGAAGCGCGCCGTGGTTGGAACCAAGCCACGCCATAACAAACAGCACGGGTGTTGCATCATGCAAGACATGGTTGGCCACGGTTTGCCAGCCCGTCGTTTGCCATTCTGATCGCAAGGCAAGCGAAAACACAATGCCCACAAAGGCGATGGTTGTAACAGTGGCCAAGCGTGTAACGGCGCTTGCTCGGTTGAAAATCATGGACGTTGCCACAATGGCCACAGCAATATTCGACCAAATTGTAAAATAGCTGAGGAACCGCCAAACAGCGCTGAGTGTGGTGGCACCTTGCGATGCCATCTGACCAATTGTCAGATCAAGCTGCAACACCAAACCAAGCCATGCAACAACGGCAGTTATGAAAACGATGATTGTGCGAAGATTCACAGCACGGCTCCTCATCCGTTGAAAACTACCGCGTGGGCACAGGTGTTTCGCCGGAATAATCATAGAACCCGCGTTTTACTTTGCGGCCAAGCCAACCGGCTTCGACATATTTCACCAGCAACGGGCAGGGGCGATATTTTGAATCACTGAGGCCCTCATGCAAAACCTGCATGATCGACAAACACGTATCAAGCCCGATAAAATCGGCCAATTCCAATGGCCCCATGGGGTGATGCGCGCCAAGCCGCATGGCCTTATCAATGGCATCAACGCCCCCCACACCTTCATACAAAACATAAACCGCCTCATTGATCATGGGCAGCAAAATGCGGTTGACGATAAAGGCCGGAAAATCTTCAGACACAGCAGTGGTTTTGCCAAGTGTTGTGACAAACGCGTTGACGGTTTTAAACACCGCCTCATTGGTGGCAATGCCGCGGATCAATTCCACCAATTCCATCACCGGGGCTGGGTTCATGAAATGTATGCCCATGAAGCGCTCTGGCCGGCCAGAAGCCGCTGCTAGGCGTGTAATTGATATCGATGATGTGTTGGTGCCAAGAATGCAATCGGCTTTCAGGTGAGGGACCAAGGCCTCAAAAATCTGCTTTTTCACGGCTTCTTTTTCGGTGGCGGATTCAATGACCAAATCGCAATCCGAAAATTGCCTAAGCTCTGGTGCCCCTGTTATTTTAGCAAGGGTTGCGGCCTTCATGTCTTCTGTGGCTTTGCCAGATTTAACCCGCCGCGCC
>JAYUHQ010000028.1:0-18432 GCA_043766895.1 Aestuariivirga sp. | reverse complement strand
CCATGTGGGCCGTGTGCATAAGGTGATCCCACAAGCGCTGTGGATTAATGCTAAGGTTGGTTTGGGAGGTCATCACTCACATCCTCGGAACACGTTTGGCGATATGATCGGCGTGGAGCGCCAGATCAGCCGGCGACAATCTTTCAGTGGCCGTGTTGAGCTGATGCCAATAGGGATAGATCAGCTGTGGCAGGCTAACGTCATTCAGCAATTTGCGTTCCACTGCGGTGAGAACCAAAGATGCAGAAGCCAAATTATCTTGTAATTGTGCTTCGTTGCGTGCGCCAATAATAAGCGATGCCACGCCGGGCCTTCCGGCAAGCCAGGCCAACGCAACTTGTGCGGCAGAAACATTGTGCGCTTCACCCACTTCAACCAGCGCATCAATAATGCGATAAAGCCTGTCTTCATCGCGGATTGGTGGTTCAGACCAGCCTGAAATGTGGCGCGATGTTTCAGGGGTTTTGCCACGGCGAAATTTGCCCGAAAGCAAACCACCCGCAATCGGGCTCCACACTTGAATGCCAACACCTTGATCAAGCGCCACCGGCACCAGTTCAAATTCAGCTTCGCGGGCTTCAATAGTGTAATGGATTTGCTGGCAGACGAATTTTTCAAAGTTGTGGCGATCAGCCGCCATCATGGCTTTCATAATGTGCCACGCGGAAAAATTGGAACAACCGATATAACGCACCTTGCCGCTTTTCACCAAGGTGGTAAGCGCTTCCATGGTTTCTTCAATGGGGGTTTGGCCATCCCATTCGTGCATATAATAAACATCAATCCGGTCACGCTGCAGGCGCTTCAAACTGGCTTCACATTCATGGATAATATGAAAGCGCGAAAGCCCTTGTTCATTGGGGCCAGTGCCCATGCCAAAGCGCACTTTTGTGCCCACCAACAGTTGATCAGAGCGCCCCTTTAAAACTTCGCCCAAGGCGATTTCAGACTTTCCGGTGGTATAGGCATTGGACGTATCAAAAATATTCACACCATGATCAACCGCAACATCAACCAAGCGTGAAGCGCTTTTGCGATCCAAGCTGCCCGCCATATTGAAGAAACCCTCACCATCAAAATTCATGGTGCCCAGCGTGTGCAGCGAAACTTTAAGGCCAGATTTTCCGAGATTACGATATTCCATAACGAACTCCTATTCGGTTGTGTTGCCGTTGAAGAATGGCATGGTGGCTTCTCCCTGATGGGCAATGCCATCACGTTTGAAAACCTTTACCACCGTCATCAGTAAGATCTTAACGTCCAGAAAAAATGAAACATGGTCCACATACCAGCAATCATATTCAAATTTTTGCGGCCATGAAATGGCGTTGCGACCATTGACCTGCGCCCAACCCGTTATGCCGGGCCGCACCCAATGTCGCCGCGCCTGTTCAGCACTATAAAGCGGCAGATATTGCATCAACAGCGGGCGCGGCCCCACAAGGCTCATATCGCCGCGCAACACATTCAGGAGGGCTGGCAATTCGTCTAAGCTGGTCTTCCGTAAAAATTGGCCATAGCCCGTCAGCCGTTCAGCATCAGACAGTAAAATGCCTGTTGGCCCACGGGTATTCATCATCGTGCGGAATTTTAAAATTTGAAAAGGCGCGGCGTTCAGGCCCGGGCGTGTTTGGGAAAACAAAATTGGTGAACCGAATTTCACTTTGGAAGCAAGTGCCACCGCCACCAAGAATGGCGAAAAAATGATCAGGCACATAAAAGCAAGGCAGAAATCAAAAAGACGCTTTCCAAACATGCTGTAAAGCGAGCGGTTCATTTTATTTCTTCATCTTTAACACATGCGGATGGTCTGCTTTAAGTTTTTCCACCAACAGTTTCATCTTGGCGCTGGTGTCCAGATCGGCAACCAGAATGGCATCAGGTGTTACTGAGATAACCACGTTCTCCAGCCCTTCAACCACAACCAAGCGTTCATCACCCAAAACCATGACGTTCTTGGAATGGGTAAATTGCGTGGGGCCAACGGCGGCATTGCCATCACCATCTTGGGGCAAAATGTCATGGATTGATTTCCATGTGCCCAGATCAGACCACGGAAAATGCGATGGCAATACGGCGGCTTTTGAGGTGCGTTCCAACACGGCAAAATCGATTGAAAGCGATTTCGCTTCGGCGAAGTGTTTTTCATCAAGGGAATAAAAATCATCGCTGTGCTTCATGTTCTGGGCGGCTTTAAGGGCCGGGCCAGTAATATCAGGGGCTGAAATTTTTGCCTCTTCTAAAAGCACATGCGGGTCACAAATAAAATTTCCTGAATTCCATAAATAACCCTTGGCAATATAAATTTCGGCAACACTGGCTGTGGGCTTTTCAGCAAATTTGCTGACGAAATGCGCAGCGGGTGTTTTTTTAATCTCAGAGCCTGGCAAGATATAGCCATAATCAACCGATGGTTCCTGCGGTTGCAAACCGAACAACACAATATGATCTTTGGCGGCACTTAAAGCCATTTCAACATGGTCATGAAACAAACCAATATCAGGAATGGCATGATCAGATGCCACAACCATGGCGAGGCCTTTGCGACCTTCAGCTTGAATAAAGCCCATGGCGGCAATGATAGCGGCTGCAGAATCGCGCCGCATGGGTTCTAAAAGAATATCAGCCGCAACGTTCATCTGGCGCAATTGTTCAGCCACTAAAAACCGATGATCAGCACTGGTGGCGATAACCGGCCTGTCAAAGATAAATCGACCAGCCTTGCCGCCCTGCATGCGCGCTACAGTGGCTTGAAACAATGAATGGCCCGGCCCAAAACTTAAAAACTGTTTGGGAAAATCTTCGCGCGACATGGGCCAAAGCCTGGAGCCAAAGCCACCGCACAGGATGATCGGGGTGATATGTACTGTCATCGTCATACCGTTTGATTAAATGCGCCAATTTCAGAATTGGCAATGAATTTGGCGTTGATGAAATTGAAAATATTACGCATGGCCATTTCTGATACCGGGCTTTCGCACACCACAACCAGTTCAGGTTTATTGGAAGAAGCGCGCACCAAACCCCAACTTCCGTCTTCTAAGGTAAAACGCATGCCGTTGATTTTGGTGGTGTGTGCAATCTTATAACCGCCGATCTTCTCGCCAGAGTTTTGCATCGCTTCAATTTCATCGCTGAATACATCACACACCAGATATTTACGTTCATCAGCGCAATGGGCCGACATGGTGGGCGTTCCCCATGTTTTTGGCAAGCCATCAACCATGCTGGCCAAACTTGCTGTGGGCGCCCGGTCGAGCATCCGGCAAATGGCAATGGCTGAAACAAGTGCATCATCATAGCCGCGCCCAAAGGGCCCAGCCAAAAAGAAATGGCCTGATTTTTCAAAACCCGCAACCGCCTTCAAATCATGCAACCGGCGTTTCACATGGCTGTGGCCCGTTTTCCAATAATCAACGCTTGCGCCATTGGCTTTGAGAACCTCGTCGATGGCATAAAGCCCGGTGGATTTCACATCGACAACAAATTGCGCATTGGGCACTAGCTTTGACATATCGCGCGCCAATAAAAGGCCGATCTTGTCAGAGAAAATCACGTGGCCTTGGCTGTCGACAACGCCACAACGATCTCCATCGCCATCAAAGCCAAAACACACATCGGCACCATGTTTGGCAACAGCTGCTGCCATGGCGTTAACCATTTCCATGTCTTCAGGGTTGGGGTTGTAGTTGGGAAATGTGTTATCAAGCGTGCAATCCATTTCAACAACATCGCAGCCCAACGCACGCATAACCTGCGGCGCAAAAGCCCCTGCCGTGCCATTGCCGCAAGCCACAATAACTTTCAGTTTGCGCTTTAATGGCCCCCCTTTGAGAACCTCTTTCATATAGCGTGGAAAAAATTCAGGCACATCAACCCGCCCGCCGCCCGAACGCAATTGCCACGTTGCATTAAGCGTTATGGCTTTTAATTCTTGCATTTCGTCGGGGCCAAAGGTGAGCGGTGGGTTGATGCCCATTTTAATGCCCGTCCAACCATTTTCGTTATGCGATGCGGTAACCATGGCCACAGCCGGAACACCCAATGCAAACTGCGCAAAATAAGCCATCGGTGTCATGCACAAGCCAATATCATGAACGGTGATGCCCGCTGAAATAAGCCCTAATGTAAGGGCCTGTTTGACGCTTTGGGAATAACTCCGAAAATCATGGCCTGTCACCAATGCGGGGCGCACACCGCGGTTGTGCATCAAGGTGCCAAGGCTGGCACCCAAGGCTTGCAACCCATTCAGATTGATTTCATCACCAAACAACCAGCGCGCATCATATTCACGAAAGCCCGTGGGTTTCACCATGGCTTGGGTTTCAAAGGCCAAGGTGTTTTGTGAAATATGTTCAAGCGGCAGCGTTAACATGGAAAACTTTCAATCAGCATAAAGCGTTGTTCTTTTGGGCCCCAAGGATTTTTCATCCTTGGCTTCTTGCAAATCAGCGGCCATCATTTCTTTGACAAGCCCATGAAAATCAACTTTCGGCTTCCAGCCCAGCGTTGCTCTGGCTTTGCTGGCATCGCCTAAAAGTGTTTCAACTTCGGTGGGGCGGAAATAACCGGCATCAACTTCAACAATCACGCGGCCATCGGCAAGAACGCCCTTTTCATCAAGGCCGTGGCCTTTGAAAGTAATCTCAAGGCCCAGTTCAGCACAGGCCACTTTGAGAAAATCGCGAATTGAATATTGAACACCTGTGGCCACCACATAATCATCGGGCTTATCATGCTGCAAAATTAGCCACTGGCTTTCCACATAATCACGCGCGTGGCCCCAATCTCGCTTTGAATCGAGATTGCCCAAAAACAAAGTTTTCTGCATGCCCAAAACAATGCGCGCCAGTGCGCGGGTAATTTTGCGTGTTACAAATGTTTCGCCACGCAATGGCGATTCATGGTTGAACAAAATGCCGTTACACGCAAACATGCCATAAGCTTCGCGATAATTGACAGTAATCCAATAGCCATAAAGCTTGGCCACACCATAAGGCGAGCGTGGATAAAATGGCGTTGTTTCGCTTTGGGGTGTTTCGCGCACCAAACCATAAAGTTCAGACGTTGATGCTTGATAAAATCTGGTTTTTTCTGCAAGGCCGGTGATGCGGATGGCTTCAAGCAACCGCAACACACCCAAGGCATCAGAGTTTGCAGTATATTCAGGCTCTTCAAATGAAACAGCCACATGGCTTTGTGCGGCCAGATTATAAACTTCGTCGGGCTTTATCATTTGCATCACCCGCAGCAGGCTGGAACTATCGGTCATATCGCCATAGTGTAAGGTAAGACCCGAAGTGCCTTCGTGGTAGTCGGTATAAAGATGATCAATGCGCTGGGTATTGAACGACGACGAACGACGTTTAATGCCGTGAACAGCATAGCCTTTCTTTAACAAAAACTCGGCCAGATAGGCCCCATCTTGGCCGGTGACGCCGGTGATCAATGCAGTTTTTTGAGCCACTATTCGCTCCCCCTTTGGGCCGTCCTTAGCATGGAATTTCTGATGCGGCAGTGGGAAAATCAGCCGCCGGTTTCTGTCACAACCGGATCAATTGAAAAACTGTCAAAGCTGGCTGAGCCTTCCACTTGTGCATCCAAAGGGGTTGGTGCATCGAGATAAAGCCGCAGCACTTGTTGGGCGCAATCTCGCTCAGGAATTTGAAGGTCGATGCCATAACGACCCCATGGTTGGCTTCCCACCAAGCGCGGCGTTTCGCCGATTTTGATGGGGGTTTGGCCAAGGCAATAAAGCCGCCAAACCAACCCGTTAGACGTTTTTAAATTATCGGCCTTGGCTTCATATGAAAGTTTATAGGCGCCTGGTGTCAAACGCAGAAGTTGCGATACATTTTCATAAGGTGTGCGCGCTGGTGTAAAATCCAAACGCAACACCATATCTATGCTTCCTGGGGCGCGCGCCACGGTGCGGGCTTCCACATTTGGCATGGGAACAATGCTCCACGAGAAAAACAAGTTGTCGATCGGCAATTCAAAACTACCGTCAAAAATTGTGCCCGCTTTTTTGAGCTGCACATCAGAAAGAGAATCCACCCACATAAAATAAGCTTTGTCATATTGCTTATCATCAAGCAGCCGCGCCAGAACATAACGCATCTCATAAGGGGTTTCACCAGATTGGCCTTTGCGCAATTCAGAAAAAACTGAATAGAGCACGGGCGCATCAATGGTTTTGTCGGCCGTTAATGCCAAAATAAATTGTGCGCGCCATTCGGGCTTTTCAATAAGCTTGGCTATCAATGCCGGAAAGCTCTCTGCATTTTGCGCAAATCGAATCAGTGTCTTTAGAAGATCGCCCGTAAGCTCAGGCGCTGTTTTGAACAGTGTATCAATGCGGTTCAAGGCGGCAGCAAAGTCTTTGCGCTTTAACTCAATTTGTAAGGCGTTGGCCTGCAAGCGAGCATCGTCATGCGAGCGATTGGCAGCAAGCAATGTCAGCGCCTCGCTTTGGCTTTCATCACCATTGGCACTGGTCAGGGCCGCAAGACGAAGCAGTTGTGTCAGATCAGTTGGATTTGATTGCAATTGCGCGCCAACCGCTTTTAAAATTGCGCTGCGCTTTTCAACAGGCATTGCTTTGAGTGTTTCTACAATGCGGTCTGGTGCTGTTTGCGGCGGCACAAACTCCATGGGCTTGGCGTTGAACCAAGCGGAACCAATGGCAAAACACCCGGTAAAAATTATGGCAGCCGTAACGCCCCACAATACAGCGGTGCCACGATGCGCAGCACCAGTTTTGGGCAATTGGTTGTTATTCGCGTCAGTTCTATACATTGTGTTTGAGTGCACCAAAAATCTGTTGTGAATTATCTTAGCCAAGCTTGCAATTGATCAAACACTGGTAAATCGTCTGAAACAAACCCTAAGCGCCTTGATACCGAAAATACCATCACGGCGATAAAAAACGCAGCTGAAAAAACTGCCAGCCGTTTCACCAACTGGCGTATTTTTGCCTGCCACGTTTGGCTGCGATGAATGGGCTTGATGTGAAGCTTAAGTTTTGTAGCGTTCTTCACCTGCCGAGGCTTTGGCCTTGCACCGTGGTCAAGGGGTGCAAGTGCTGTATTCGACAGGCCCTCCACACTTTCAGCCGCTTGAATGACGCGTTGAAAATAAACCCGTTCCCAAGTGTTTTGATTGCGATCCGGGTGAAGCCATTTCAATAGCAAACGCTTGTGGTCTTTGATTTGTTGGGTGTTGGCGTCGTCGCTCAACCCCAACACACGCCTTGGCGCGTTGCCAGATTGAAACATAATTTGTTGAATAAAAAACACGGCGGCATCGCGCATTTCGTTGGGGGTTTTCAACTCTGGCAAAGTTAGCGCTGCAATTTCATCATCGCTGCCAGCAACAATGCGCACCAATTGTAAAACATCGGTTGGCAAAGGCGCTTTGCGAACCGATTTCACTTTGATGGGATGTCGATAAAGATCCAGAGCAAGCTCAATGGCGCCGCGCTTGTTCATGGGTTAAGACTTCGGCCCAGCCAATTCTTTGGTGCCATAGCTATGATATTCATAATCTCCATAACCATAGCCGTAACCATAGCCAGTTTGGCTGGCATCAAATTTGGTGAGCAATGAACCGATGATGTTGGCCCGTGCCATGCGCAAGCGCCGCAATGCCACTTTAACCACACTGCGCCGCGTTTCATTGGCAGCAATAACCACCAAGGTTGATTGCACCAAGCTGGCCAGAAGCGGCGCATCGGCCAAGCCCATTACAGGGGGGCCGTCAATCAAAACAACATCGAAAGATTCAGCGCTTAACGTCAACAAGCTCAATAGTTTTGGCCCTGCCAACAACTCAGCAGGGTTGGGCGGCAATGGCCCAGATGCCATGATAACCAAGCCTTCAACAGCGCTGCCTTGCACAACTTCTTCGGGCATTTTGGCACCCGTTAGATAATTGCTTAAACCCAGTTCATTGCTGCAACGCAAATGCCGATGAATCGACGCATTGCGCAAATCGCCATCAATGAGCAGAACATTCAAGCCAATATTGGCCAATGATTTTGCCAGTGCGATGGTTGTTGTGGTTTTGCCTTCCGACGGTTTACTGCTGGTGATCAACAGGGTTTTCGGCAGGCCGTCGGCGGTTGCAAATTGCAAACCGGTGCGCAAGCTGCGAATGGCTTCAGCAACGCTTGAACGTTGGTCGGCCAATTCGTCATCAATGGTATTTCCAGTCTGTGGTTTGGGCACAACGCCAATAACCGAAAGACCAACTTCGCGCTCAACATCCTCGGGGGCTTTGAAGCTATCATCGAGATAATCAAGGCCCAAGGCCGTTAGAACACCCAACAGCAAACCCGCAACCAAACCCAATGCCAGGTTAAGTGTCAAGTTTGGCGTGCGTGGGCGCAGGGGCAAATCTGCATGATCTACAATTGAAATATTGTTGGTTCCAACCGCACCTGAAACACCAATTTCCTTATAGCGCTGCAACAGCCCATCATAAAGTGTGCGGTTCGTGTCAACTTCCCGCTGTAAAATGTTGTATTGAATTGAGCGGTTGCGCTGATCAACCACTTGGCCCTTCGTGGCTTCCAGCTGGGCTGCTAAATCTTCCTCTTGGCCCTTGGCGGCTGTGTATTGAGAAAAAATCGAATCCTTGATGGATTTAACTTCGGTTTGAACTTGGCGGTCTAACTCTTGAATTTGATTGCGAAGTTCAACCATGGCCGGGAATGCGGGTTTGAATTGGGCCAGCTTTTGTTGATATTGGGCCGAAAGCTCGGTGCGCAGCTTGCGGTTTTCTTGAATGGCCTTGCTATCCAGAATTTGTTGCAAGCCCAAGCCTTGCGTGGCCTGGGCGCGGGTCCACAGCAGTTCAAGCTTCAAACGCTCGTTGCGCGCATCAGCCAGCTTTTTGTTAATTTCTTCAAGATCTGTGCCAGCCAGCGTTTTCTTGTCATCAAGATTGATAATGCCTTGTTGTTCGGCATATTTCACCAGCTGCTTTTCAGATTCTTCCAACTTCACTTTCAGTTGCTGGATGCGTTCTTCCAAAAACTTGCGTGCATAGGATGAGGCATCGTAACGCCTGTCTAAATTATCAGCGATGAAAACCTCAGCCACGCCATTGGCAATTTTCTGGGCTTCGGCGGCATCTGTATGATCAATGTTGATTTTAACAACGCGAGAGCCGCGCACCGGCGAAATTGACCAAACCTTGATCAAATGATCGGTGACCAACCTGGTTTTTTCTTCAAGTGTTTTGGGTGTCGACTGTTGCCGATCAGGCCCCAACACCAGCGATTTGACCAAGCCAAAAATTGATTCATCGTTGGTGGTTGTGCCAAAGCCACGATCATCAGTTAGTGCCAGCGTTGAAACCACCCGTTCGGCCAAAGACCTGCTGGCCAAAAGCTCATATTCTGTTTGGTAGAATTCTTGATTGTTGACATCTTGCGGCTGCAACCCGCCACCAACATTCACCACATTCATGGCTTCGCGATCAATTTGAATGCTTGATGTGGCGCGATAAATCGGCGTTGTTAAAAATGTCAAAACGGTTGCCAAAACCAAACATGAAGCAACCAAGCCCGCAATCAACCAACGATATTTGAGAAGAATGCGAACGTATTTATAAAAATCAAAACCAATGTCTTCCGTGGCCGTCACATCAATTGGAAAATTGGGATAGGCATGCCCGTCATAACGATATTCATCAGGCACGCCCATGCGGCCTTGGGCAACCGCAACGGAGCGTTGATTGAATTGATTTGGATTCGTTTGGTCCATTGTCTCGTTCTAGCAGAAATTAAAGCAGGGGGATAATTGTAAACAAACCAGAAAGTGGCATGGCCGAAACGATGTCGCGCAGGTTGGTGCGCGCCGAGCTTTCGTCCACCATAACAATATCACCGGCTTCCAACATCGGGTCTGGCATAGCGCCCGCCCGAACTTGGCGTATGTCATAACGCGCCGCCAAGCGCTTGTGGTCAACCGTTCGGAATATCAAAACCCCTGTTGGATCAGCAACCGTTGTTAATCCCTGGGCTTGGGCAATGGCTTGTAACAACGACATATCGCCTTGCTTGGCAAAAATGCCAGGCTTTTGCACAGCACCATCCACTGTAACCTTTTGGCTATTATATTCTTTGATGAACACTGAAACCTGCGGGCTTTGCAAATATGTTTGGGAAAGCTTGCCCGCGATATCTTGTTCCAATTGGCCTTGCGTGCGGCCTGCTGCTTTTACTGATTTTATCAAGGGCATCGAAATGGTGCCGCCGGTGCTAACCTGCACTGTGCGGGTTAACTCTGGAACCCCCATGACGGTTACATCCAACACATCAAGACCTGAAATTTTATAGTCAGCCGGGTTGGTTTCTCCACCAGCACTTTTGGCAAATATTTTATTGGCTGTTGCGGCACCGGCGGGCGTAATTCCCTTGGCCGTCGCTGTGCTGGCCACTTGGCCAAATTGCCCCGGTGCCATATTCTTGGTGGCACTGGTGCCAAAATTGTTGCTGCTGCTGGAGCAGGCTTGCAAAAACACGAGCAGAACAATCGCTAAAGCTGATTTCAAGATCATATTGTTCACTCTCATGAAGACCCACCAAAAAACAATTTGCCAAGCCTTGAACGGGGTTGGGCCTTCGGCCTTGCTGCAATGGCAATAGCCGGCGCTTGCGCCGCGGGAATATCGTCTAAAATTGTCACAGGCCGTTCTAGCACAAGGTTTCGGGCCTCGTCTAATCCAACTTCCTTGACCGCGATTTCATAAGCTGTCGATAAAATCGGCGGCCTGGATTTCAGATTATGCGCATCAGTTGCCAAGATATGAACCATGCCCTGGCCTAACATTTTCTGCGCCCAATATTGTGGCCGAGCACCAAAACGCCCGGTCAGAGAGCCTGCGGTAATCTGCATCCAAACACCTTGTTGAAAGAGGCGTTCAACCAAATCAAAGCTTTGCTCAATCCACTTCAGGCGTTCAGGGTGGGTTAAAATAGGCACATAGCCCGCAACCAGAATATTGAACATCAGGTCATCAAGCCGTTGGGGCGCAATGTTGTGGGGTGGCTCAAACAACACATAGCGGCTATCGTTCAAACGCAATATTTCATCATTGCGCAAGCGGGCCAAAAAATCTGGGCGGATATGTCCATCACAGCCCACCACAAGGTGAAGGGCAATGTTTTCGTTGTTCAAAATAGATTGAAACTGGTTCACCCGATTGCGAATATCAACTGCGGTATTGTCATACATGCCTGGCATGAAATGGGGCGTGCAGGCCATCACTTTAATGCCATCAGCCACTGCCATGCGGGCCATGTCCAACGCAATGTTGAGGTCAGTTGCCCCATCATCAACGCCCGGCAAAATATGGCTATGCAAATCAATCAAGGCGACAGCCCAAAGCTACAAATCATCGAATAGAATCCCCAGTTGTAAAGCCCAATAGCGCAATCAGCAAGCGAGCGGAACCACCAAACTGTGGCCAACCTATGGCAACTTAACTTTCAGGCGGTTTGGGCCGCGGAGCAAAATATGGGCCTTCGCGCCTTGGTGCCATGGGGGCTGCCCCAACATGCGGTGATGCGGGCACATTTGGTGCGGCCCTGCGGGCTTTTGGTGCAATAGGCAAAGGACCCACCGCCAGCCACGCGCAACATAAAGCAAATAGCGCCATCAACATGCGCGTGCGTAGAGGATAGTCGGTTAGCGAATGGGCGAGCAGCAAACCAATAATAATCACACAAGCCTTGGTCAGGCCATCATCTGGCCCGGCGTTGCGCCAAAGCACAAAGATGGCCCGCAGCAACCAAGCCACAAAAAGCACCAAGATGATGGCCATGGGCAAGCCACCTTCCAAGAACAATTCCAACCAATCATTATGGGCATGGTTGACATAGAATGTTTTCAAACTTTCTGGATGTTCAAACATGGCATAAACAGGAACAAAGCTGCCAAAGCCCGACCCAAAAGGGAAATAGGCGCGTGCCACTTCCAAGCTTGTGGTGGCCATAATGCCCCGATAATCAGAAACTGGATCGGTTTGGGCCAAGCGTAAAATTCCGGCCAAACCAAATTGGGCAGCAACCAACAACGTCGCGGCTATGAAGAAAATTGTTGCACGTGATGAAATGGTGCTGACTTGATTGGGCAATGCCGATCTGGCCCATAACAAAAGCCCGCTGAGCAAAACCGAAATCATGGCAAAAACAATGCCAGCCCGCGATCCCGTGGCCCCCAACCCTGCCAGATAAACAATCAGAGTTGCAAAAGCAAAAAGCGCTGCAACCAGCCAATGCACCATGCGCGTTTGCCCAAGGCCAATGGCCAAAGATGCAGCAAACGGAATGGCGCAATAAAGCTCGGCAGCCAGAAAATTATGGTTGGAGAAAAAGCCGCCGTCGAGCCAGCCATGCGAAGCAAAAAATTGCAGCGGGCTGCCAATGCCACCAAAGCGTTGCGCCAAACCGAGCAGGCTTGATAAAATTGCCAAACCGCAAATTCCAAAAGCCACAAAACGCCGCTCTGAGGCGGGAACAGAAAGGCCTGCAACAAATACGGCGATGCCCGAAAGTAAAAACAGAAAATTCTGCAGGCCTTCCTGTGGATCAAGTGAAACTGACATCGCGTTTGGCGCAAGCTTGGCGGTATTCAACGTTTCAACCATAAAACCATGGCCCGGAAGCTTATCCCAGATGCTGACGGGCAAAGGCACCATTTGCAAAGCCATCCAAGCCAAACCCAGTGCTATAATGATAAAGGCTTGCACCGATAGTGCTGAGGGCAACCCGCGACGCAGCCGCCAAGCTGCGGCTGTTAAAACAATGAGACTGGCTACCGGGGGCAGATAAATTGAATTGGGATAAGCGTCAGCAAAAATGCCAATGATCAGCAGAAACGTGAAAAAAACCAAAATGGCCCAAGACCAAACCCTATCCATGAAACCTATCCAAACGACTCATCATCAGGTCTCTTTAGACGAAGTGGCAATGATCGCAAAACGCGATGCTGGCAAATAATATTTTACCGGATTGCTTTCACACCACCTGACGCGAAGAATGATCCTGCGATGAACGCAATGCTGCTTCTACAACTTTTTGAATTTCAAAAGCCTCGCGAAAATCCGGGCCCGTGGCTTTGCTTGCCGCGATGCCTTGCAAAAACTCAGCAATTTCGATTGTTTTCAAATCATTAAAACCCAATTGATGGCCGCCTGCCACGCAAAACCCGCCATAAGGTGGGTGCTGTGGGCCAGATTCGATGGTGGTAAAACCTTTTTCCCGAATGTTGCCGCCAGCACGATAAAATTTTAACTCGTTGAGGCGTTCTTGGGTAAAGGCAAGCGAACCTTTTGATCCTTCGATTTCAAAACCCAGCTGCATGTTGCGGCCTGTTTTCACCCAATTGGCTTCAATCGATCCACCAAAACCCGCCGCAAACCGAACCAGCAATCGCGCAATATCGTCCACCAAAACCGGCACCATGTCGCTGGAACCTTTAGCTTTGGGGCGGTGCTTGATTACGGTTTCAACGTCTGCATTGACAGAAACAATTGGCCCAAGCAGAAAGCGCGCCATTCCAATGATGTGGCTTCCCAGATCTGCAATCACACCGGGCCCGCCTGAAGGATCGATGCGCCACGTCCAAGGATTTTCCGGGTCGTGCATATAGTCTTCAGCATGAATGCCACGAAAGCCGGTAATCTCACCCAACTCTCCTGCCGCAATCATATCGCGGGCCACTTTCAGCATGGGGTTTTTGATGTAGTTAAAACCAACTTGTGTAATCACACCCTTGGCCTCGGCGGCCTTGACCATGTCTTCTGAATCTTTCAGCGTTGGGGATAAGGGCTTTTCACAATGCACATGTTTGCCTGCAGCAATGGCAGCCATCGCCATTTCTTTGTGAAATGTGTTGGGTGTGGTGATGGACACAACATCAATGGCGGGATCATCGATCATATCGCGCCAATTGCCGGTGGATTTTTCAAAGCCATATTGATGCGCCGCCCTGGCGGCACTTTCACCATTGACATCGGCGATCATTTTTAAAACCGGCACCGGAATTTCCGGAAATGCTGCCAGCGCCGAACGATAGGCAAAGGCATGGGCTTTGCCCATAAAGCCCGTGCCGATAATGCCGATGTTCAGGTGTTTCACGTTGGAAAGCCTTGCGTTTCCACGGTGTATCCAGCAGCCGTCATTACGCGCATCAATTCGGCATAGCCCACTTGCGCCATTTTCAGCGGCGGGTTTTTCTTGGGGTCTTGTTCAGCCTCAACAACAAACCAACCTTCATAGCCATAGTCTGCAAACTTCTGCACAATCTTGGCAAAATCCAACGAGCCATCGCCAGGCACAGTGAACGCACCAAGAGCCACGGCATCAAGGAAGCTTTGGGTTTTGCGATCGAGTGTGTTGATCACATCCATGCGTACGTCTTTCACATGCACATGGTTGATGCGCTTATGGTGGTTATCAATGGCGCGCAGTGGATCACCACCCGCAAAGGCCAAGTGACCTGCATCCAACAATAGCGGAATGCCTTGGCCTGAGTTGTTCATGAAAGCATCAAGCTCGGTTTCGGTTTCCACAACCGCTGCCATGTGATGATGATAAGATAAGGGCATGCCGTGTTCAGCACACCATTCCCCAAACTTTGTCACTTTGTTGGCATAGATTTTCATATCATGATCATCAAGCTTGGGCTTGGTGGCCAATGGCTTGCTGCGATCACCCTGAATTGAAAGACCAACTTCGCCATAAACAATGCACGGCGCTTTCACCGCTTTGAACAGCTCAATCATCGGGTGAATGCGGTCTTTGTTTTCAGAAAGACCTTCGTTCACCAGGGTGCCAGAAAACCAGCCGCCGCATAAAGTTACATCAGCATTGCGCAAAATGGGCAGCATTTCCTTGGGGTCTTCTGGAAAGCGACGGCCTTTTTCCATGCCGGTAAAACCAGCCGAACGCGATTGGCGCAAACATTCTTCCAACGACACATCATCGCTGAGTTCTTTCAGATCATCGTTCCACCACGCGATGGGCGACATGCCAAGTTTAGCTTTCAACATAATTTTCTCCTCAAACCCCAATGCGTTGCTTGTTGCGCAACTCATCTTGATATTTGCGTGCCTCGTTGACTTCCTTGCGCTTGGACACTGTGGGCACACCCACATCCCACTGCGCATCTCCCGGCGTCCACACAAAGGCATCATTCTCAATCACAATCACTGTGGTGCGGTCTGTGGTTTTGGCCCAATCGAGCGCCTGATCAAATTCGGCCAAGCTTGCGGCCTTGCGCGCATAAGCGCCCATCGACTCAGCGTGTTTTACAAAGTCCACATGGAACAAGTTCTTCACGTTACAATCTTTAAGCAGGTTATTATAGCTCTCGCCGCCTTTGAAGTTTTGCAAGCGGTTGATTACGCCATAACCGCCATTGTCACAGATAATCACAATCATCTTGTGGCCGGTCAACACTGTTGAATAGATATCTGAGTTCATGATCAAATATGAACCATCGCCCACCATCACGAAAGTGTTGCGGGTAGGGTCTGCCATCGCGGCACCCCAGCCACCGGCCACTTCATAGCCCATGCAGCTAAACCCATATTCCACATCAAACGTGTTGGGAGATTTAACACGCCATACTTTGTTAAGTTCGCCGGGCAAACCGCCTGCCGCACCCACCACATAATCACGTGGCTCGGCCTTGTCGCTCACCATGCCCACAATCTGGCCGTAGGTGGCAACAGCGGCATTGGTTGGCTTTTTATAACCATCCACAGCGGCGTTCCAAATGGCCATTTCATCTTGGCCCTTTTTGGTCCAGCTGCTGGCCACCTTGAAATCTTTCATGGCAACGACAAGTTCTTCCATCGTCACTTTTGCATCGCCCACAACCGCTACGGCGCGATGTTTCACAGCGTCATAACGCGCGGCGTTGATCGATACAAATTGGGCATCGTGCCGAAAACACGTCCAAGAACCTGTGGTGAAATCTTGCAGCCGCGTGCCGATGGCAAGAATAACGTCAGCTTCTGCCGCCATGTTGTTGGCCGAAGTTGATCCCGTAACCCCCATTGGCCCAACATAGGTGGCATGGGAATGCACCAACGATGCTTTGCCCGCCATGGTTTCACAAATCGGAATGCCGTGATCAGCGGCAAACTTGGCAACAATGTCTTCGGCGCCAGAATAGCGCACACCGCCACCAGAAATGATCAAAGGCTTCTTGGCAGATTTTAAAACCTCAATGGCTTTTGCCAAGCGTTTGGCATCTGGGCGATTGCGCGCAATTTCATGCACTGTGGGTTCAAAGAACGCATTTGGATAATCAAAGGCCAGTTCCTGAATATCTTGTGGCAAGCCAATGAAAGCCGGGCCGCAATCAGCCGGATCAAGCAGGGTGGCAACGGCTTGCGGCAAGGATGAGATGATTTGTTCAGGATGGGTAATCCGATCCCAATAGCGGCTGACAGGCTTGAAACCATCATTCACTGTGATCGATGGAACGCCATAATGTTCCACCTGTTGCAACACAGGGTCTGGCCTGCGGTTTTGGAAAGTGTCTCCGGCCAAAATTAAAATCGGCAAGCGATTGGCATGGGCAACACCCGCCGCTGTGATCATGTTGGTGGCACCGGGGCCAACTGATGATGAAGCAATCATAATTTGTCGACGCAATTTGGCCTTGCCAAAGGCAACGGCTGCCAGCGCCATCGATTGTTCGTTCTGGCCGCGCCATACGGGCAGTTGTTCTTTCACTTCTGCCAAAGCTTCTGATAAGCAGGTAACATTGCCGTGGCCAAAAATGCCGAACAATCCGGGAAACAACGGTTCTTTTTTGCCATCAATCATGATGAATTGATTGACCAGATATTTAACCAAGGCTTGGGCCATCGTAAGGCGGGTAGTGGACATGTTCGCTCCTATCGTTCAGATAAAACTATGCGGGCTGAGGCGCTTTGCCAAGGCTCATTGCAGAAATAACAATGTATCGGAAGCAATTTTTAGAATATCTGTTCTGAAACTAGCATTTCCTTTCTGAAAGCCAAACATGCCCCATATTGTGATTGCCGGAAAAATCCATCAAGCAGGCATAGACCTTCTCCGCGTCGCCGAAGGGGTGACGTTTGACGTGGTGGAAGAAGTAACTTTAGCAAGTTACGCGCCGCTAATGCCGCGCGCTGACGCCCTTTTGCTGCGCACACAACCTTTGCGGGCCGATCTTATTGCAGCTTCTCCAAACCTCAAAATCGTGTCACGCCACGGTGTTGGCTATGATGCCGTGGATGTTGACGCGCTAAACGCCCGCAAAATTCCGCTGGCCATTGTGGGGGATGTTAATTCACGCGCGGTGGCCGAACATACGCTGGCGCTGATGCTTTCAGCAGCAAGACGGATAGTTGCCCATGATCATGCGGCAAAAACCGGCCACTGGAACATGCGCAACCAATTTGACGCCTTAGAGCTGGACGGCAAAACCCTGCTGGTCTGTGGCTTTGGCCGCATCGGCCGTCGTGTGGCTGAACTGGCAAAGGCCTTTGGCATGGAGGTTCATGCCTATGATCCATTTGTGTCGGCTGCTGCATTGCGTGAAACCCGCGCCATTCCCGAGGCAGATTTAAAACCAGCCTTGGCCAAAGCGGATTATGTAACCTTGCATATGCCGGGCGTGAAAGGTGCAATCTTGAGGGCTGAAGAACTGGCAGTGATGAAACCATCAGCCATTATCATCAACGCAGCACGTGGCGGCTTGGTTGACGAGACAGCCCTTGACCAAGCATTGCGTGCCCGCAAAATTTATGGCGCGGCTTTCGATGTGTTGGTGCTTGAGCCACCAGAGGCTGATTGCCCATTGCTTTCAAACCCATATTTTACCCTAAGCCCCCATATGGCAGGCCTAACCCAAGAATGTGCCAAGCGCATGGCCATTTCAGCCGCACAGAATATTTTAGATTTTTTTGCGGCCACGCTTGATCCTAAACTTGTGGTGAACGCTGAGGCGGCATTGTGAAAATTTCAGATTTTATAAAAACTACTCATGCCACGTTGGCTGAACTTGCCCCGTGGTTGGCAACCTATCATGCTGAACAGGTGGTTCAAAAGCTGATTGAAACCCAAGATCCGCATTATAGTTATGAAAATGACACGGCAATTCACAAAACGAGCACAATTGAAAAGGGCGCCGTGGTCAAGGGGCCAGTATACATCGGGCCCAATTGCCTTGTGGCAGCAGGTGCCTATTTGCGTGGCGGCGTGTGGTTAAAGGGTGATGTGATTGTTGGGCCACATTGTGAGGTAAAATCATCCTACTTTTTTAGTGGATCGAAGGTTGCCCATCTCAGTTTTGTGGGCGATTCCGTTATCGGCCATCGCGCCAATATTGAAGCCGGTGCAATGTTGGCCAATTATCGCAACGAGAAAAGCGATAAAAT
>JAYUHQ010000027.1:0-7020 GCA_043766895.1 Aestuariivirga sp. | reverse complement strand
CCTTGGTTGATAAATCAGTCGACAAGTTCAATTTGGAAATGGAGCATATGTTAACCAACCGCCGCGATGCGTTGGACAGTTTAGTTTCAGATGCAAACAAGCGCGCCGAAGAAGTTGATAAGGTGATGACTGGTTATATCAACATGATTGAAGAAAGCCTGACAACGGCCGAAAACCGCGCCCAACACATCAACCGTATTGTATCAGATCAAACAGCCGTGGCCTTGGGCCGCTTGGAAGAAGAACTGCGCAAGCTTGAAACCAACTCATCAGGCCAAGTGGCACAAGCCGCCCGCGTGTTGCGTGAGCAACATGAACGTGCCTTGTCGAACATGAATGAAATGTTGTCTTCAACCGCAAGCGACTTCCAGCAAACAGCACAAGATATGCGCATCACCGCCCAACAGGTGGTGAAGGATATTGATGCCGCACGTGGTGAGTTGAAACGTGCTGTCATTGATCTGCCTGAAGAAACCCGCACCAACGCAGATAACATGCGCCGCGTTGTGGCAGACCAGATTTCGGCACTCAATGCGCTGGCTGATGTGGTGCGCCGCCAATCAGGCACGCTGGATTATTCAGGCCCAGGTTTTATGAGCCCGCGCAATCCGCCCGCAACAACCCGCATGGTTGAACCAGCTTACGCACCAGCACCTGCCCCCGTGGTTCGCAGCCCAGCGCCGCAAGCCGCAGCAGTGGCCCGCGCCGAAGCGGCACCCACGCCAACATCCAACGCCAAATTGAATGCGCTGGCCAAGGAAGTTGAAGCCTATACAGCAAAGCTCAATGTTTCAGCGCGTGATGTGGTTGAGGCCATTGAAAATGCACTGCCGCGGGATTTGGAAAAGCGTTATGTGGCCTCTGATAAAGGGGTCTACACCCAGCGCCTATACGAAAGCCGCAGCCGCAAATTGATCAAGGCATTGGAAGGTCGCTATGCTGAAGAGCGCCTGCTCAGAAGCCGCGTTCAAGCCTACAATCGGTTGTTTGAAAAGCTGCTCGACACCTTGTCAGAAGCACCTAACGGCGATGCGGTGATGGAACAGGTATTGGCATCTGAACAAGGCCGCATATATGTGATGCTGGCTGAAGTTGCAGGCCGCCTGCCAAACCAGAGTTAAGCTGAGAAAGCATGAAGGCAATTCATAACCGTCATCCCGATGCTCAAACGCACATACACCTCAGACGCTTTCCCTATTGCTGGAACTTTCACAATCGCCCGCGGCAGCAAAACCACTGCTGAAGTGATTGTCGTTGCCATCACGGAAGGTGGCCACAAAGGCCACGGCGAAGGCGTGCCATATGCGCGTTATGGCGAAACCGTTGCCCAATGTTTGGCAAGTTTGAATTCAGGCGATCACAGCAATTTGCCCAAGGCTGCTGCCAATGCGCTTGATTGCGCAATGTGGGATTTGCGCGCCAAGCAAAGCAGCAAGCCCGCATGGCGCTTGGCCAATTTGAACGAACCCAAACCCGTTGTCACCGCCTACACGTTAAGCTTGGACACGCCTGAAGCCATGGCCGCGGCCGCTTCAAAATCTGCACATCTGCCATTGCTCAAATTAAAATTGGGCCGCGAAGGAGACGCCCAACGTCTAAAACTTATCCGCCACGCTGTGCCTAAGGCCCGATTGATTGTTGATGCCAATGAGGGTTGGACTTCAGATACCATTGAAGAAATGCTGGACCATTGCGCGAAGGCCGGTGTTGAATTGGTTGAACAACCCCTGCCCGCTGGCCAAGATGATATTTTGGCGAGGATTAAACACCCAACATTAATCTGCGCTGATGAATCAGCCCATGACGCAGCCTCCCTTCCCGCGCTTCAAGGCAAATATGATGCTGTGAATATCAAACTTGATAAAACTGGCGGGCTTACGACTGCCCTTGAAATGGCCAAAGCGGCCAAGGCACAAAATTTCAAAATAATGGTGGGCTGTATGCTTGCCACATCATTGGCCATGGCACCCGCTTTTCTGGTGGCCCAACTTGCAGATTATGTTGATCTTGATGGCCCGCTTCTGTTGGCCCAAGACCGCAAACCCGCGATCAGCTATATCAATGGGTTGATGCAACCGCCGTTGCCGGAACTGTGGGGCTAAGCTTTACCAAACTAAACAGTGCAATGACCAAGCCAGTAAGCGAAATCGCCGCCATGAACAAATAAGCATGGCCGCCAAATTGCGTATAAAGCGGGCCAGACGCCCAGGTGACAGACGACAGCAAAAGCCCGCCCGCAAAAGCCGTATAAAGCGCTTGTGCTGTGTTGCGTAAACGCGCTGGAACATTTTGCCTGATAAAATGCATCAACGCCAAATGGCCACAGGCAAATGAAATGGCGTGCAATGTTTGCAGCGCTGCAAACATATAAATGCCTGTGGCAAAGCCCATGCCAAGCCAACGCATTGCCCCACCAAATAACCCGATGCACAAAAGCCGGGCCACGCCCACATCTTCCACAACCCGGTTGGAAAAGAAAAACAGGCCCACTTCAGCCAAAACCGCAGCCGCCCATAAAAGGCCAATTTGAAATGTGCTGAACCCCAGGCTTGTCCAATACACGGCGCTGATCGAATACATCATGCCATGGCTGGCGTTGGACAGGCTGGCGGCGACGAGAAAAACCGTAAACCGCGAAGCAAAGAGAAAATTCAAAGCCTGCCCCAACTCTAACGACGATGTATGATGAACCGGTGTTTTTCGTTGTGGTTCAGGCGGCAGGATGAAAGTTCCAATCACCGTTAGCCCTTGGGCAAAAGCTATCAGCCCCATTGTAAAATCTGCCGGAATGACGGTGAGCAAAGCACCTGAAACCAAACTGCCCGCCAAAAAGCTCAGCGAAGCCCAAAGCCTAAGGCGGCCATAGTCCAACCCTAAAGCCGAGGCGCTATCAACACTGAACCCTTCAATCAACGGAAAAACCGGTGCAAAAAGCAAGGCCGCCAACATGCCCACGAGCAATATGAGTTCAAACGATGGCATAAACGATAACGCACTATAGCTGATCAACGTGGCCAAAGCACAACCGCGGATCACCCAAAAGCGTTTGCCAGTATAGTCAGCCAGCGATGCAAACAATGGCGCACCAACCACGCGAACGGCCATCATGGCAGCAACAACCGTGCCGATTTGGGTAACACTCAACCCCCGAGCCGCCAGCCAAAGCGGCAAAAACGGCAATTGAATGCCGCCACCGATCATCAGAAGGGCGTAAGACATCGAAAATCGGATGGAAAAGCTGCGCGTAGTCATTTTTTTATAAGAACTAAACGAAACATTCACCACTTTCTATGAATATCACTGCAAGTGTCATCTGTGTCAGATGCATGTCTTTGTAAGTTGCGTAAAAGGGTTGGTGTTATGAGTTCAGTTCAAACGAACTTTCCAGAAAGCTTGGATCAAGTTCTAGAGGCGGTTCGTGAAACGCCGCGCGGTCGATGGTTTTTGGAAAATTACGAAAGCCGTCTGCGCAATGATAATACCGGCAAAATTTTAGAATCCATTGCCAAGCTTGAAAAGCACATCGCATCACTCAGCGGAACCAACGCCGATGCAACCTTGATCAATCGCGCCAGGGCCGCAATTTCTGCCGCAAGGCGCGATATTGCCGCCATTGAACAAAAGCCCGCCGAACTTTCCAATGAAGCCCAGCTTTTTGCCAAGCTTGCCAGTTTGGCAAAAAATTCCACCGCCCAATCGCCAGCCATTGGCCAAGGCGTAGAGCGGGCCTTGCGGCTGGTGTCTGAATTGGATTCAGAGCTGAATGCAACGTCTCCTGCAAAACCAGCAGAAACCTATTTCAAACAAGATGATGCTGTGTTTGAACCTGCACCTGCGCCCCAAATGCCAAAAGCCGTGTTGAAGCCCGAACCAGTGGTGGCAGCAAGCCCGCGGGGGGCCAAGCTATCAATCCAACGTGTGGGCAACTTGGCACTTACGCCCATTGCCGAAAAGCCAATTGAAACCCTTGCAAACCCGCCTGTTGAAGAACAACCCGCCCCGCAGCAAAGCCGCATTGTGATCATACGGCGCAAGGTTGATGAGACAACCGAAGTGCCGTTGTTAGAGCCAGAAGAAACCGTAAGCGCGGCCTAAAGCTTCGCCATATAAAATTCTTCTTGACTTTGTTCCTATTATGTTCTAGCGCTTTGCCATTGTTTCCGGACGCGGAGATAATGTCATAGCGCTTGGTTGTGCGCAAAATTGCCATCTTTGTAATGGATGGCTCCTCTGATTTCGAACGCCACGAAATCACCTTCGGCCACTTCGTGCCAAATATCTGAGACTAAATTTAAAGTGCAAGCCCCAAGTTTTTCGCGCACAAGCAGCGGAATTAAGCCCCCGTTTACTAAGATAAGACAGGGTAATGCCAGCGTTCAAGTGAGTTAATAAAGTGTTTCAAGTGAAATTCAGCCGTCGTCATTTCTTTAAACTTGCAGCAGCCCTGCCCGCATCTATGGGTCTGGGTTGGCAAGGCAATGCCTTTGCACAAGACCCGGCGGATGTTGGCTCTGTCACCTCCATCGCGCCGCGCATTGCCATGCAAGGCAAACTTTCAACCAAAACTGAAATTGTGCAAGGCCAAGGCCAAGCGCCGATGTTAACGTTGGGGTCGTTGCAAGCGCTTGAAGGCGCAATTTCCATGTATGAGGAAATTGTGGCAGGCGGCGGTTGGCCGATGCTCAATCCCGGCAAATATGACAAATCTGCAAAACCCAAAACCATTGTCAATTTGCGCCAACGTTTGGTGCGCGAAGGCTATCTTGATTTCCAAACCTTGACGGACGCCAACGCCGGTGTTTTTGATCAAACTTTGCGTGCGGCGATTTCGTCATTCCAATACAATCATGGCGCTTTGCCCACTGGCCGCCTTGATGAACGCACCCGCCAGGAAATGAACATTTCGGCTGATGCAAGACTTTACACTTTGAAGGAAAATGTGCCGCGCATCACCGAACATATGCGCGATTTAGGCCCGCGTTATGTGGCTGTGAACATTCCGGGCGCACAGCTTGAAACGGTTGAACTGGGCCAGCTTTATTCGCGCCACAATGTGGTTGTGGGCAAACTTGATAGGCCAACCCCATCGCTGAAAAGCCACATCAGCGACATTGTGTTTAACCCCACATGGAGTGCGCCTGCCTCCATCGTAACCAAAGATATTTTGCCAAAATATGCGGCAGACCCAACCTATTTAACAACCATGAACATTCACATTTATGATGGTGTGGGCGGGCCTGAAATTGACCCCACAACAGTGGATTGGGCCAATACAGCGCCAGATCGTTATGTGTTTGTGCAAGACCCAGGTGAACACAACGCCTTGGCCACAGTGAAGATCAACTTTCCCAACAAGTTCATGGTTTATATGCATGACACGCCACACCGCGAATTGTTTGCCACTAACAACCGCTGGGAAAGTTCAGGTTGTGTGCGCGTTGATAAGGTGCAAGATCTGATAACGTGGGTGGTCAACGGCCAACAAGGCTATGAGCCAGAAAATTTTGAACCCATTATCGCCACCAAACAAACCCAACAAATGAAGCTGCACAACGCGCCAGATGTGCGCTTTATGTATTTAACCGCTTGGGCCACCGAAGATGGCCGGGTGAACTTCAGGCCTGATGTTTATAAGCTTGATGGCAAAGGTTTTGTTTTAGGCCAGCCCGAACCGCAATTGGCGCTGTAACAATCCAAGTTGCAAATTTTCCCGTAAGCCCCCAAATAAGATTGGTCATTACGGAGAAAATTATAGTGTCACTTCACCTCAACGGTTTTCATCATCTCACGGCTGTCACAGCCGATGCGCCGCGCAACCATGCGTTTTACACCCAAACGCTGGGCCTGCGCCTTGTCAAAAAAACTGTGAACCAAGATGACACTTCCGCCTATCATTTGTTTTATGCCGACGGTTTGGGCTCTGCCGGAACTGATATAACCTTTTTTGATTGGCCCACAGGCCCTGATCGGCGCGGCACCAATTCCATCGTGCGCACAGGCCTTCGCATCAAAGGCGAAAAAGCCTTTGGCTGGTGGAGCGATCATTTCAAAAAGCACAATGTAAAAGCCGAAAAAGTTTCCGAGGAAAATGGCCGCCAAGTGATTCACTTTGAAGATTTTGAAGGCCAACGCCTAAGCTTGGTGAATGATGAAGCCGATGGCGCCGTTTACCCTTGGGAAAAAAGCGTTGTGCCTGCTGAATATCAAATTCGTGGGCTAGGGCCAATCACGCTGAGCGTGCCAGATCTTAAACCAACCGACATGGTATTAACCCAATTGATGGGCATGACGCCCGCCACCCGCTTTGGCGACACATTTGTTTATCACATGTTGGGCAAAGGCCCAGTGGCTGAACTGCACGTGCGTGTTGAACCCAACTTGCCGCGCGGTGGACAGGGTGCCGGCAGCGTGCACCACGTGGCTTATAATATTGCGATGAGCGAATATGATGCTTGGGCTGATCGGTTAAAGCAAATGCGCATTCCCAATTCTGGCAAGGTTGATCGCTTCTGGTTTAAAAGCCTGTATTTTCGCGAGCCCAATGGCATTTTATTTGAAATCGCCACGGATGGCCCGGGCTTTGGCGCTGATGAGCCGATGGACAAGTTAGGCGAAACCCTATCTTTGCCACCCTTCTTGGAAAGCAAGCGCACCAGCATTGAGGCTGGCTTAAAGAAGCTCTAAGCCAGTGTGATGATCATCAAACTCACCTATGCTTTTGCCTTCCTGTTGATTGTGGGCGGCCTGCTTTATCATTTTGTGCCTTTGGAAACATTCAATCTTCTGGTGCCGAAAGACGAGGCCTCCGCCCAAACGCAACGCAACATTGCTTATGGCCCAGACCCGCGCAATGTGTTGGATATTTATGCCCCAACATCAGGCGCGGGGCCTTGGCCGGTGATTGTGTTTATTCACGGTGGTTCATGGAGCAGCGGCAACAAAGTGCCTTATGAATTTGTGGGCCGCGCCTTGGCTGCCCAAGGTTTTTTAACCTTGGTGATCAACTATCGTTTGCACCCC
>JAYUHQ010000026.1:0-7071 GCA_043766895.1 Aestuariivirga sp. | reverse complement strand
CCAATTCCTTGGCTTTATCAGGGTTTTTGCCCAAAGCGTAAACCACAACGGCGCTATCATTTGCGCCCTTCACGATTATCGCTTGTTGCATTAAGCTAAAGCTGCTCTTGACCAAATCTTCGGCTTCGGAGAAGTCCTTAACTTTTAAGTTACCCTTTGCAGTCTCGTAATCCTGTTGGCGCTTTTTATAAGCGGCTTCGATGTCTTCAGCTTCCTTGGCTTGATTTCGCGCGGCCTCATCGGACGAGCGTTTTTTATCTTGCCATGAAAGCAATTCAGCTTCGAATTTATCGCCATCATAATCGCAGCTTTCGAGTGTGGGCTTTGGCCCGACTTCAATAGCTTTTGGCTTGATTGCGACTTGCTTAACTTGCTCTTCAAGTTCACGGTTTTTTTTGACCGTTTCCTTGTAGCGCTTGCGTAAATCTTTAACCCAGTCAGGAGCGTCTTCTGCATCTTCTTCTGAGGAAGGCGAAACCCCAGCGATTAAAACCGAAACTTCACCGCTATCATCTTCTGATTTTTCTTCAGCGTTTGATTGCTCAATTGCGGGGTCAGCTTTGAGGGCCTCATCTGCAATTTCAAGGATCGATTCGTCTGCCTTTTCGTTGGCCATGTAAAACCCTTTAAAATCTCATTTTTGCGGATAAATGGAAACCGTTATCTAATCCTATATATTGATTTGTTCCTTGGGTCAATATGCTTAATTAGGAATTTGCACAATATGTTGTGGAATAGCATCAGGCGGCGGCATAGGATCCTGTGGCGCTTCTTGTGGCGCACCAACGCCCTGCCCGCCATTGATCTGGCCTTGCTGCAATGCGGCTTGCTGAAGCCTTTCAATAGCCGCCATAACGGCTTCAAATTTGCCAGCGTTAATATCCTGCAAAATCTGCATGGTTTGCGCCTTGGATTTCTCAGCGTTCGCCGTGGTCAACACCACATCGGCCTGTGATTTCATGGCATCGGCTTTTTCAGCTTCAGCCGAAGCCAGCAAGAATTGTGTGTTTGCATCAGGCGGCTGATTGGCGGCTTCCTGCTGTTGTTTCTGCAAATCTTGGGTTTCTTGTGTTGTTGGCTTAATCACACCCATGGTCAAAAGCTTGTGCCTGAAATAATCGCGTACCTCACCAATGCCCTCGCCTTCCATATTTGTCATAATCATTGAGGTAAGAACTTGGACAGTCTCAGGATCTTGTGTGACTTGAAGCAAGTTAATCAAGCCGCGCACGGTTGCGGCTTTCTTGCTTACAGATGTAGGCCCAGGAATTGCCACAACGTCAAAATCAGCCAGCGTCAAATCATTCTGATTTTCAACCACGCCCGTTTTTTCATTTTTGCCAGCCGCGTTCAGCGTTACGCTATCCGCTTCGCCAGCTTCATTGATGGTTTTGCATTTACGGTCATTTTCAATATAAACTTCTTTGGCCATGCTAAGCCAAATCTCGCCACCGCGCCGGATTGCTTTGGCCATGTTCGAAATGTAAATATAGGTCTGCATGTCAAGTTTAGCTTGCACCAACTCCATTGCCACGCCTGAGATATTTGGACTGATTTGTTCGCCAGCTTCTTGATTGCCAAGCAATGCGGCAATATCGGCATCAGTGACTTGCAGCAAAGCCACCATGGCTTGGGGCAATGTTGGTGCGCGGGTGTAAGCAATCGGCCCGCTGGCAACCTGTTGGCCCATTGCGTCTGTAATGGGGTTCAAGAGCAAATAGGGATAGTTCTTGATGTTATCCTCAGACCACATAACTTGGTGGCCCTTGATCTGCTCTGGTGTGAGAATTGGCTTTTCAACAGTGGAAAGTGCTGCAATCTCACCAAGCTTTGAGATTTGCATATTTTTCAAGCGTTGCACGTCTTTGGCAAGGCGAACATGGCCCATGTGGCGTTCAACGTTGTCGACAAACCAGCGCTTGCCATAGACCGGAGCGATAGGAATATTCTTGCCTGCGATATGGCCCAAATCTTCAAGGATTGCAGCGCCGCTGATAATATATTTGTGGATTTTCTTGGTTGTGATTAATTTCTCTTTTATCTTTTTAAATCCAGTTGCAGCCAATTCCTTTTTAAGACCGCCGCCATCCTCTTGATCATCATCAAAATCTTTTTGGGTATATTTGCGGATCTCTCCGCTCAATCCCTTGTATTGAAAGACCGTTTCTTTGACTTTTTCCACAACGTAATATTCAGCAACATAAACCACTTCGGGCGTGAACCAATCAAACTCCACATCCTTATTGGTGCTGGCAATTGATGCTGTAGCCGCGTCTGGATATTGGCCTTCAAACGCATTTTGTGTCATTGACGAAAGAACAAAGCAATATTTCGCATCTGATTTGTCTTGCCGCTTGGCATCAGGGTCAAAATAAACCGAACTGTCAGCATCAAAGATCGGCTCAATGAAGACGGCTTGGCGCTCATCATCTGGGTCTTCATGGTTTACATAATCATTTTTATAACGAAATGCGCCAAACCCGCCGCCAACGGCCTCTTCAAAGGCATTGTCATAAGCTTCTTCGGCAACACTGTTTTGTTCATCGGCGCGATATAGCCCATTACAAGTGTCAGTTAAAATGCTGCCTTTCGAGCCGTCTTTGGGAATGAAATTAACGCTAATCCGATTGTTGCGATACTCATTGAATATGCGAATGACAGATAGATGGATTTTGTTGACTTCAAACTTGGGCTTGTTTTCGAATTGATCACCAAGCGGGCCTTCCCATTGTGCGCCCGCGATGGAATAGAAACGCCGATCAGCAAGAGATTGCCCACGTTCTTCTCTGGCAATGGATTGCGCCCGCGTGAACCGCTCAATGGCATCGGCAAAAACATCATCATCCGGCGAGGTGGATTCATCGCCTTCAATGTCCATTGTGTCGCTCATATCAGCACCTATTTCCTATTATACATGGCAAGGCTTGGAATAATGTTTATTTTCTCATTTGTATCTTTAGGCCTAGTAATTGCAGGAAACAAGCCCGTTAATGCCCATACGTAAGCGTCTGCACGGTTTGGTGAACTTTCACCCATGTAACCCGTGTTGGAAAATGAGCAGAGTTCATCCTCTAATTCGGGAAAGAATCCTACATGCTTGACTTTATTGTCATGGGCCAAAGCTGAAATGGGTTCGGCGCGGACAACCTTGCCGCGTGAGGCGGTTACAGGCCTGTAGGAAAATGATTGCCCCTTGGCTGCCACGCGAATAACATTCTCAACCATTGCGCCGCCGAAATTGACTTCAGCGATAATCGCATCGGCTTTGTGCCTTGTATAAGCAGACCAAACCACAGCGCCCCATGTTTGTGGCCCTGCTTTGAGCGTTAAATCTTCTAGCAAATAGGCCCTGCCATCCGTTCCCAGCGCCATAACCACAATTCCGATTGCATCATTGCCGGCATTGTCTTTGTCACCAGATCCGCTTGGATCAACAGCGACAACCACGCGTACGAATTCAGGGATTGAACCGTCTAGGATACGGTTGCCATCGAGAAGCTCAATCGTCCACAAAGCGTTGGGATTGTCATCGGTAAATTCGCCTTCATAGAACCGCTTACGTCTGACCCCGCTCATGTTTTTGAGAATGTCGATATATTCCGGCGCGATGTTTTCTTGATTGTCTTCAGGCCGCATGAAGATTGATTGATAGTTTTCAGGATCAACAAGCCTAGCTTTGTTGGCCGGATTTAAATGCTGTTTGAACTGTGCAAATGTCCAGTGGCCTTTGGTTGGTGGATTTTCGGTATAATAAGCCCGTAAAGCTAATGGAGTTTTTTGAGCGAGACGCGACAAGGCCGTTTCGATCGAAGCAAAGCTAATTTGCGAAACTTCCTCAAAGCCAATATCTGAATATTCTTTTCCTAGGATTTTATCAACACGATCTTTATCGTCCAGGCCACCAAACCATTCTTCGCTGCCATTGGGAAACCGTGCGAACCAATCGGTTTTATTCAGCTCGTAAGGCATATCAGGAAAACAAAGTTTCATCATCTTGGGAAAAGTATCAAATACAATGCTTTCCTTCACATGGTTGAACCGCAGGCGCAACGTAGCGCCACGGCTTTCATGCTTAATTCGGCGAATAGCTTTTGCTCGCATCATCAAAAAGCTTTTTCCCGATCTTGAACCGCCATAGAGCAAGGTATGAATAGGCGAGCCGCCTAAAATCTTGTTGGCCTCAACTTGTTTTGATGTAAGCTTAAAAGCCATTCTTTTTCCGCATAGCTTAAGTGATTGATTTATATTGATGGCGCATTTTAAAAGCCATATTCGGAAGTCTCAAGCCACGATAATCCGTGCCTTATTAAATTCAGTCATAATGCAAACGCATAACTAAAGCCGATCATCATCACTAGAGATTATGATATTGATGCCGCCTTCAACTTTGTGTTTATTGATATCAAGCCCGTGCAATTTGGCTTTGGCCATGATTGCGCTTACAGCAGCGGCAGAACCTTTTTCATCACGCATGGCAAGTTCACGCGCGTCTTCTAACTCATCGGTTAATCGTTCAATGGTGACAAGGGTTTTTTGAACTGCCATCTCTTGCAATTCAGCAACGCGGGCTGTGATTTTTTTATCGGCCAATAATCGAGACGCGCTTGACGCATGTGGAGCATAGCCCGCTTTTACATAAGCATTTGTAATGAGAGATCCTTTAGCAATCTCTCTGGCAAAAACCTCATGTTGATCAAGTTTCAATTTTGGCATGATTATTTTCTTAGGTTGTCAAAATGACATCCCCCCAGCCCATTCGCGGCGCTTAACAGGTGCGTAGCTTGCAGGGTCTAATATCTCAATGCGATTGGTGAGGGTACCAAATTCATAGGTTTTAACGGATTGGCCAGCGACAGTAATATTAACAACGGTTGCCTGATCACGAAAAAACTTGGCGATTTTTGAGCGTTGAAATTTGAAGCCCGCATCCGTGTCGCCAGCATAAAGCGCATCAAGATCAGTTGTTGCTGCAATGCCATCGGCGCGCAGGTTAATCCAAAACCAACCGTCAAGTTGTGCATCGCCAATTTCATCGACGTTATAGCCTGTTTTTGCAAGGCCTGAAGCGTCGAGGATGTTGAGCGCTGTGGCCACTGTTACCCAACGGGCTTTAGAGAATGCTCTGATTGTAAGGTCGATCATGTTGTAAGAGCCTGCAATTCGGCTTGGGAATAAGTGCGAGCCGAATAAAGCAGTTCGGCATTGTCGGAGGGGCTTACCGAGCTGCCAAACTCAGCACAGCCCCAACGGAGTGTGGAAAGACCTGTGGGCATTGTGATTGCAGCACCAGCCGTGCCTGCAACGCTGTTGTAAGCAGACCTGATACCGGAAGCGACAAATGAGGCAGCTATCTTTTGTTGAACGCCAGCGACAACCGTGCTGGTATTCATATTTGACATGGGTTGAACAACAGTCGCGGCATAACCAATGCCAACGGGAAATGTAAATGTTGAGCCGCGCCTAACGCCAATTGAGTTGGTGAATGTGTTAACGTTATCGTCAAGTGTGGCGAAATAGGTTTGCAGGGTCTGGTCAATGCCAACAGGGTTCACACGAGCATAGAGCGTTCCGTTGGCAGATTGGGCATTGAATAGACCGCTGGCAAGCACAAGGCTGGTTGCGGCGCGGGTGACTGAGACTGTTGTGGTGACAATTGGTGAGGTTGGGACAGAACCCGTTTCGAGTTGGCCAAAGTCCACGTCAATCGCATCGCCAGATGTTACGATCTGAATGCCCACAACGGGGTTGGTAAGTGTTGCAGGCGCAAGATAAAATCTTGTGAACGCGCTTGTGAGTGTGACTGGAAAAAATGTCACGCCGTCTTGAGTGATATTAACAACGCCTGAACCTGTGCGGCGGCGCATGATGAATGAACTATTGTCGTTTGTGGCGACCTGAGTAATGGTCTGCAACACTGTGGCGTTGGCGGCCGTGGCTGTGAGTGTTGAAGCGCTGTTAGCTACCCCATCCGCGCCTGTGGCTGTCAGCGCCGCTGTGGCGTTGGTTTTGACCCATGCCGCGTTGGTCATGTCACGGCTGAAAAGCAATAGGTTTGTGGCCGCTGGTTCGGTTGTGAAGGTTGTGACCCCATTCACAACTTTAAAACGGGGCTTGTTGACTGCAAACTGCGTCCAAATGCCATTCACAAGCTCATAGGCAATCGAAGCGCAAGTATAGGTAAATTTATTGAATTGGCCTGTTGCGGGGTTGTAAAGCGGCCCAATGTAATTGTTGGCAGGGGTTATAGCGTCACGGATAACTAAGCTGTTATCAGCCATGATGGCAGCAACAACGTTTGCCTCACTGCCCGCGAGCCTGCTTGCGTTTGAACCGTCCGATCCGTCTAGTCCTAAGCCAAGCCCCAACATGACAACCTCATTTTGTAATACCTATTATCCTATTTAGGCTTGAATGTAAAGAATTTAGCATTAGCTAGCCAGAACTTAGGATTTAGGCATCGGCGCATGGATCATTTTCTCGTTGTGAAGATGGGCGAGGTTCAAGTTGCGTGACTTTGCTCTGAAAGGGAAACGCCTAGAATATTCGCCGCTGACTCCCTGCCCCGCGTCACCAGCGCTTTGCAGGCGTTGTCGAGAACATCAAACGCGCCCTTGCCATCTGGATATTTTATCGAGGCCAAAACCTTGACGCGCTCATCCATGCGTTCATTGCCAAATTCTGCCCATAGCTGGGGGAATGGGCGAAATGGTTTGCGTGCGTCAACTTCAACAGCCCTGCCCCTGAAGCGTTCTGCGTATGACATTGCCTCACGTTCGCTTTTCAAAACAGCATCGCCAAACTCAACAATGTCAGAAATCGTCGGTAAGAATTTCAGTTTTGAGGGAAGGCCATGGCGCATGTCACAAATCCGTTCCTGAATGTGAACGGCGTAGTTTGTGAGAACGCTAGATATTGCCCCGAAATATTCCGGTGGTGCTTTGCCGTAGTCAGGAAAGCAACCCAGCATGGCCTTGGCCAGCCTCTTCGAGTTCGATAAGCGCGTCAAGTTCTCGCGCTCTTGCTGCAATTGTGTCATCGAGGACTTGGGAACTGTGGGCAATTGTGTTGGGT
>JAYUHQ010000025.1:0-2658 GCA_043766895.1 Aestuariivirga sp. | reverse complement strand
GACACGCCTTCAGCATTGCGCACATAGCCATAACCAATGGGCTTGCCCACCGTATAGCCATAACCGCCAGAGGTTAAATAGCCTGCGAATTTTCCATCTCGCAAAATTGTTTCGCGGCCAAGCAGAACAACATCTTCCCGTTCAGTGGTGAAACCCGCGATCATTTTTTTCATTGGCATTTGGCGCTTCTCCAGCAAAGCCGCGCGACCCATAAAATCAAAATCACTTTTGAATTTCACCGCCCATCCCAAGCCTGCTTCAAGCGGTGTATCGTTGGGCGTTATGTCAGCGCCCCAAGCGCGATAGCCTTTTTCAAGACGCAGCGATTCGATGGCGCGATAGCCCGCATTCACAGCGCCTTGGCGCATCAATGCCATATAAATATCAGGCAATGTGGCAATGGGCGCATGAATTTCAAAACCCAATTCACCCACATAGGTTACACGCAACACGCGGGCTTGATGGCCGCCTACGCTGATCAGTTTGGCATCACCAAATTTCATGAGCGAAATATTAGCGCTGCATGCGGCCTGTAACATTGCCCGAGACTTTGGCCCCATCAACGACAGTGTGCCAAATCGTTCTGTCACATCAGACAGGCTCGCATCCATGCCGTTTGGAATGTGATCGACGATCCAAGAAAAATCATGGGCGCGAAAACCAGTTCCGGTGACGAGATAAAAATGATCCTCGGCCAAGCGCGCCACTGTCAAATCACATTCAATGCCGCCACGGGTGTTTAGCATTTGCGTATAGACCAAGCGATCATCGTTTTTGGGAATGGTGTTGGAACAAATAAATTCCAAAGCAGCCAAACTATCTCGCCCACGCAGTTCAAATTTTGCGAACGATGATTGATCAAACAACCCCGCATTCTCCCGCACGGCTTTGTGTTCTTGGCCCACATGATGGAACCAATTCTGCCGCCCCATGGAATAAACATCCACAGGCTCAACCCCTTTTGGGGCAAACCAATTGGGCCTCTCCCAGCCCAATTTTGAACCAAAAACTGCGCCAGCCAATTGCAGCTGGCGATACAGTGGAGATTTTAATTTGGGCCGCCCGCTGGCATATTCTTCATGCGGAAAACCCACAGTATAATGCTTGCCATAAGCTTCCAATGTGCGTTCATTCACCCACGCGCGATCTTTATGCAGGGTTGAAAAGCGGCGAATGTCAACGCTCCACAAATCGGTGGGGGCTTCGCCTTTCATCACCCAATCAGCCAAAACCCAACCTGCCCCACCGCCTGACGCAATGCCAAAAGCGTTAAAGCCGCAGCCCAAATAGAAGTTTTTCAATTCAGGCGCGCGGCCCAAAATAAAATTGCCATCGGGTGTGAAGCTTTCAGGCCCGTTGATCATTTTTTTAATGCCGGTTTTTTCAAGGGCCGGAATGCGCGCCAAAGCTTGGCTCATATGTTGTTCAAAATGGTCCCAATCATCATCAAACAATTCAAACTCGAACGTGGAAGGCACGTCATCCAACGTCCATGAAATGGGGTTTGGCTCATAGCCACCAAACACCAGCCCGCCCACCTCTTCTTTGAAATAGGTGCGCCGATCAGGATCGCGAATAGTGGGGGTATCGGCCGACAAACCATCGACCTTTTCGGTGATGATATATTGGTGCTTTACTGGTTGCAGCGGAACTGAAACACCTGCCATGGCACCAATTTGCCGGGCCCACATGCCACCGCAGTTGACCACACGATCACACTTCACACTGCCTTGCGTGGTTTTAACACCCACCACCACGCTATCAACAATTTCAAACCCTATAACGCCCACACCTTCAAATATTTTGACGCCATGCATGCGGGCACCCTTGGCCAGCGATTGCGTAATATCAGATGGCGAAGCCTGCCCATCGGTTGGTAGATAAGATGAGCCCAGAAGATCGGAAACATCAAGCAGTGGGAATAACTTTTTGGTTTCCGAAGGCGAAAGCAACTGCATGTCCATGCCGAAGCTTTGCGCGGTGGTGGCCAAGCGTTTATATTCCGTCCACCTGTCTTGATTGGTGGCAAGGCGCAAACAACCAGACATTTTCCAACCCGTTTGCAAACTTGTTTCAGCTTCGAGATTTTTATAAAGTTCAACCGAATATTTCAAAACCTGCGTGATGGAAGCTGATGACCGCAACTGGCCCACCAAGCCCGCCGCATGCCACGTGGAACCTGACGTAATTTTGTTTTGCTCTAATAGAATCACATCGGCCTTGTGATCTTTGGCCAAATGATAGGCTGTTGAACAGCCGATGATGCCGCCGCCAATCACGATAATTTGCGCATGGGCGGGAAGAGTTTTATTCATTATTTTCCAAACTTTATTTGATAGTTATGATAAATCGCGTCAAAGCGTTTCAGATATTCGGCAGCATAGGCCACATAATCCACACCCGGCGCATTGAGATAGATTTCAGAAATCATGCCCCACATGGCTTCACGCAAAGCAGCGGCAACCTTCATCGCAGAAAATGCGCGCAAGGTTGCTTGGTCAGGTGCCTTCTCGAAATAGAAATCCAACATCTGGGCTTCACGATTTTCATCAAAAGAGTTGGCAGCAGCCAAGTTTGCAAGATCGAACATGCAGGTGCCAAAAGCGCCATATTCCCAATCAATCAGCCACAGCCTTGTTCCATCATCCAAAAAATTTG
>JAYUHQ010000024.1:0-7106 GCA_043766895.1 Aestuariivirga sp. | reverse complement strand
GGTCGTGCAGCGAAATTTCGCGGTAAACCGCTGTTATTTCTGCGTAAGTTCAAAGAACAGTCAGCACGCGTTGGGGCGAGAACGATCGCCAATCAGGGTTTGAGAGTTAAACACGGGGATATGAGTACCGTGCGCATTTTTGTGCGCACGGCAACATTATTGGGGAAGATAGAGGGCATTATGCGGATAGAACGTCATTTTACAACAGCAGGCCAAGATGCATATGCGGGATTGGATTTCCGTACCGCAGTGAGCGAAATTAAGAACCCAGATGGTTCGATTGTGTTTCGTTTGGCAGATATTGAAGTGCCCTCGTCTTGGAGCCAAGTGGCCACAGATATTTTGGCGCAGAAATATTTCCGTAAAGCCGGTGTTCCCAAAGCGTTGAAGCGATTTGAGGAAGAATCTGTTCCATCATGGTTGTGGCGCAGCGTGGCGGATGATGATGCCTTGGCAGATATGACAGCCAAAGAGCGCATCACCGGCGAACGTTCGGCCAAGCAAGTGTTCAACCGCCTTGCTGGCACGTGGACCTATTGGGGCTGGAAGGGCAAATATTTTAATTCAGAAGAAGATGCACGCGCGTTTTATGATGAAATGTGTTTCATGTTGGCCACGCAGAAATGTGCGCCAAACTCGCCGCAGTGGTTCAACACTGGCCTTCATTGGGCCTATGGCATTGATGGCCCAAGCCAAGGCCACCATTATGTAGACCACGAAACCGGCAAACTGACCAAATCCAAAACCGCCTATGAACACCCACAACCCCACGCTTGCTTTATTCAATCTGTGTCTGATGATCTGGTGAATGAAGGCGGCATCATGGACCTTTGGGTGCGTGAAGCGCGTTTGTTTAAATATGGTTCGGGCACGGGTTCTAACTTCTCGTTCCTGCGCGGCGAAGGTGAAAAACTTTCGGGCGGCGGCAAATCTTCGGGCTTGATGAGCTTTTTGAAAATTGGTGATCGCGCTGCTGGTGCGATTAAATCAGGCGGCACTACACGCCGCGCTGCCAAAATGGTGGTTGTGGATGTCGATCACCCCGATGTGGAAGCTTACGTTGATTGGAAAGTGAAGGAAGAGCAGAAGGTTGCTGCCCTCGTTACTGGTTCCAAGATTGTAAAGAAGCACCTCACAGCCATTATGAAGGCTTGCGTGAATTGCGAAGGCCCGGGCGGTGATTGCTATGAAATTGAAAAGAACCCAGCGTTAAAGCGCGCTGTTAAAGACGCACGCAAAAACCAAGTTTCTGACAATTATATTAAGCGGGTTATTCAGTTTGCCAAGCAGGGCTATACCGAAATTGAATTTGATACCTATGATTCAGATTGGGATGGCGAAGCTTATCGCACTGTATCTGGCCAGAACTCTAACAACTCGGTGCGTGTAACCGATGATTTCTTGCGCGCTGTTGAAACTGATGGTGATTGGAATTTGATTGGCCGCACCAATGGCAAGATTTATAAAACACTGAAAGCCCAAGAACTTTGGGACAAGATTGGCCATGCTGCTTGGGCATCGGCTGATCCTGGCATCCAGTTTCACACCACGATCAATGATTGGCACACATGTTTGGCGGCTGGCGAAATTCGTGCTTCGAACCCCTGCTCTGAATATATGTTCTTGGATGATACGGCATGTAACCTTGCCTCATTAAACCTGTTGCAATTCCGTGATGCGGCCACCGGCAAATTCAATATCGCTGCTTTTGAACATGGTTGCCGCTTGTGGACAGTTGTGTTGGAAATTTCGGTGATGATGGCGCAATTCCCATCCAAGGAAATTGCTCGTTTGTCTTATGATTATCGCACGCTGGGTTTAGGCTTTGCCAATATCGGCGGGCTTTTGATGATTGCTGGCATTCCTTATGACAGCCATGAGGGCCGTTCGATCTGTGCGGCAATTTCTGCCATCATGACAGGCGTTGCTTATGCCACATCTGCTGAAATGGCATCGGAACTTGGGGCCTTTGCCGGGTTTGCCAAGAACCGTGAGCATATGTTGCGGGTGATGCGCAATCATCGCCGCGCGGCTTATGGTGCCGCAGTGGGGTATGAAAACCTGCATATCAATCCAGTGCCTTTGGATGAGAGCGATCTTTCTGATAAATCACTGGCCCAAGCTGCTCGTAAAGCATGGGACAAGGCGGTTGAACTTGGTGAAGCGCACGGCTATCGCAATGCGCAAGCCACTGTGGTTGCCCCAACCGGCACCATTGGTTTGGTGATGGATTGCGACACAACCGGCATTGAGCCTGACTTTGCTTTGGTGAAGTTCAAAAAGCTTGCAGGCGGTGGTTATTTCAAGATCATCAACCAAGCTGTGCCTGAAGCTTTGCGCACATTGAAATATACTGCAGAGCAAATTGAGCAAATCATTGGTTATGCCGTGGGCCATGGCACATTGTCTGATGCCCCTGCGCTGAACCATGCCCAGCTTAAAGCCAAGGGCTTTGGCGATGAGCAAATTGCCAAAATTGAGGGCGGTTTGGCTTCAGCCTTTGATATCAAGTTCGTGTTCAACAAATGGGCCATTGGCGAAGACTTCTGCAAGAACGTGTTGAAGTTGACTGATGCACAGTTGAATGATTTCAGCTTTGATATGTTGGCGCATTTGGGTTTCAGCCGCGCTGATATCGACAAAGCCAATGTTCATGTGTGCGGTGCCATGACGTTGGAAGGTGCACCCTTCCTGAAGGAAGAGCATTTGCCAGTGTTTGATTGCGCCAATCCTTGTGGCCGCATTGGCAAGCGCTTCTTGTCGGTTGAAAGCCACATTCGCATGATGGCGGCCTCACAGCCTTTCATCTCGGGTGCGATTTCCAAAACCATCAACATGCCAAACGATGCCACGGTTGAGGAATGTTCAGCGTCTTATATGCTCAGCTGGAAGCTGGGTGTAAAAGCCAATGCGCTCTATCGCGATGGTTCGAAGCTTTCGCAACCTTTGTCGTCGCAACTGATTGACGACAACGAAGATGATGGCGAAGACCAGGTGGAAGCCTTGGTTGCTAAAAACATGCCAGCACGGGTTGAAACCATCGTTGAACGGATCATTGAACGTGTGGTTGAACGCGCTGTGGGCCGCGATAAGTTGCCGGGCCGCCGCAAGGGCTATACGCAAAAGGCAGTTGTGGGTGGGCATAAGGTTTATCTGCGCACCGGCGAATATGAAGACGGCAAACTGGGTGAAATCTTTATTGATATGCACAAGGAAGGTGCGGCCCTTCGCGCCATGATGAACAACTTTGCCATTTCAGTATCTGTTGGTTTGCAATATGGCGTTCCGTTGGAAGAATATGTGGATGCCTTCACATTCACCAAGTTCGAACCTGCGGGCATGGTGCAAGGCAATGACTCGATCAAGAACGCAACGTCAATTTTAGATTATGTGTTCCGTGAATTGGCGGTTTCTTATCTTGGCCGCCATGATCTGGCCCATGTTGAGCCATCAGAACTGGGCTTTGATGCGTTGGGCAAGGGTGTTGATTCAGACGCGGGCAAGCCTGCTGTTTCAGCACAGCGCTTCATGTCTTCAGGTTTTGTGAGAAAGCAAAACTTGGCGAATGTTGTGGTGATGCCGCAAACAGCGTCAACAACATCTCATTCGCCTGCCCACGCATTGCAAATGCGCGCCGCTGAGAGTGTTCACAGCGCCCATGCCTTGGCAGAAGCACCAGCACCGATGGCTTATGAAGCCTCAGCCCCCGTAAAAGCGTTTGATCAGCGCGCCCAAGCCCGCATGAAAGGCTATGAAGGCGATACCTGTGGCGAATGTGGCAACTACACCATGGTGCGCAACGGCACCTGTTTGAAGTGTGACACGTGTGGATCAACAAGCGGTTGTTCATGAGTAGTTTGAAATAATTAGGAAAAGGCCGGAACGTGTTCCGGCCTTTTTTTATTTCAGAACTCCCCCACACTTTGTCATCGCCGGATTTATTCCGGCGAACCATCTTCACAGCTGAACCATGGGTTGCCGCAACAAGTGCGGCAATGACAAACTTGTAGAGATGTGTTTTTATTTCACATGGTCTTCGTCGAGCGCATCTATTCTGTATATATCTTGGCCAGCAAAAAGAAAGGGACGCTTTATATTGGTGTCACTGGCCATCTTCCAACGCGGATCACACAACATAAAGCAGGCCTCGTCAAAGGCTTTACGCAAAAATAAAATGTGAAAACTCTGGTATGGTTTGAAGATTTTTCGGAAATTGACACTGCACTTCAACGAGAAAAGACGATGAAGAAATGGCCGCGACAATGGAAAATCAATCTGATTGAGCGTGAAAATTTGAACTGGAATGAACTTTATCAAACTATTTTGTGAAAATTTGTGGATAACTGCACCGCGCATATCGGCGGAATGCGTTTAAAAAAATCTACAAAATATTTCATCAGTATACTGATCAATTGATTTTACCTTCAATTCATAAGTGTTTTTTGAATTTTCATTTTAATCAGTGTACTGATCACTTTTCTAACGCTCGCCCATTTACCATTCGTTAGGCATATTGCGTCGATACACAACATGTAGTCGGCATATTGCCGAATCACACAATGAGGTTCACAAGACGATCCAGTTACAGGTTGAAAATAAAAAAATATTTTTGTTGAAATCTGTTTCAAGTCAGTCGGGCCCGCGTTGTGGGGCAAACACAAAACAAACTCGATGGAGATTACTATGGCCGTTAAAAAAGCTGCTAAAAAAGTTGCAAAGAAAGCTGTTAAGAAGGTTGCCAAGAAGGCCGTTAAGAAGGTCGCTAAGAAGGCTGCTAAGAAGTAATTCTTCTTTCTTTGAATTGATCAACCCCGGTTGGCACCTTGCCACCGGGGTTTTTATTTGCCGAAACGCTTATTGATAAACGTAAACCTTGGCACCGATCTTCACGCGGTTATAAAGATCAATCACATCAGCATTCATCATGCGAATGCAGCCCGATGAAACAGCCCCACCGATTGATGCTTCGTTGTTGGTGCCATGGATGCGATACATGCGCCCACCAATATACATGGCGCGCGCACCCAGCGGGTTGCCGGGGCCGCCGTCCATATGGGCCGGAATGAAGTGGCCCTTTGCGGCTTCACGTTCAATCATCACTTGGGGTGGTGTCCAGCCTGGCCACTCTGCCTTGGCTACAATTTTTGAATTGCCGCTCCACTGAAAGCCTTCGCGGCCAACACCCACTGCATAGCGAATAGCCTCGCCCTTGGCGGAAACATAATACAAAGCGCGTTCAGGCGTTTTGACGATAATTGTGCCAACAGGATATTTACTGTCTGACCAGCTGACCAATTGATGGCGGGTGGCCCCGGAAAGGCCGGTGGAACCCAAGCCAGCTTGCACAGGGCTTTGCGAACCGCGCTTTTTGCCAAACAGGCATTCCATGAACGAACCACAATTGGCGTGGGTTTTGGGCAGGTCGGCGTGTGCCACGCTTGAGGCCAACAGAAATGATGTTGCAACAGCAGCGGCGGCGAATAATTTTTTCATCGTCAAAATCCTCTGGATGGGGCGACTCTATCCATAATCTTTTAATAAAGCCTAACCTAGGCGTTGATCAAGCCTCTGGCAGGTTGAGCCTGATATGCAATTCACGCAATTGTTTGGGGCTTGGATCAGACGGTGCGCCCATCAACAAGTCTTGCGCCTGTTGGTTCATCGGGAACAGTGTTATCTCGCGCAGGTTTGAGGCACCCACAATCAACATCACCAAACGATCAACACCAAAGGCCATGCCGCCATGGGGCGGGGCACCAAATTGGAAGGCGCGATACATGCCGCCAAAGCGTTCCTCAACCTCAGCCTTGGTAACGCCCGTAATCTCAAAGGCCTTCACCATGGTTTCAGGCGAATGGTTGCGGATGGAGCCTGAGGCAATTTCAAAACCGTTGCACACCATATCATATTGGAAGGCTTTGATGGTGAGAGGGTCTTGTTCCTGCAAGGCCTTCATGCCGCCTTGGGGCATGGAGAACGGGTTGTGGCCAAAATCCACCTTCTTGTCTTCATCGCTCCATTCATAGAATGGGAAGTCAACGATCCACGCGAAGGCATATTCATTTTCATTGGTGAGGGAAAGTTCCTTGCCCACAAGGGTTCGCGCATCGCCAGCGAAACGATAGAATTTTTCTGGGCGGCCGGCCACGAAGAAGCAAGCATCGCCAACACCAAGGCCCATTTGTTTGGCGATAGCTTCGGTGCGTTCAGGGCCAATGTTTTTAGCAATCGGGCCAGCGGCACCTTCTTCTCCATCACGCCAGAACACATAACCGAGGCCCGGCTGGCCTTGGCTTTGTGCCCAAGAATTCATGCGATCACAGAACGCACGGCTTCCGCCTTTGGGTGCAGGGATGGCCCAGATTTCTACTTTAGGATCATTGGCGATCATGCCCGCAAACACTTTAAAGCCAGAGCCGGCGAAATGTCCGGTGACGGCTTGCATCTCAATCGGGTTGCGCAAATCTGGCTTGTCTGAGCCATATTTGCGAATGGCTTCAGAATGCGGAATGCGTGGCACATCGGCGCGAACTGTTTTGCTGCCTTTGAACTTATCAAACAGTTCCATGATTACGGGCTGCATGGTGGACAGCAAATCTTCTTGCGTTACAAAACTCATTTCCAGATCGAGTTGATAGAACTCGCCCGGCAAACGATCAGCGCGTGGGTCTTCATCTCTAAAGCATGGCGCAATTTGAAAATATTTATCAAAGCCCGCCACCATCAACAATTGCTTATATTGTTGCGGCGCTTGCGGCAGGGCAAAGAACTTGCCGGCATGAATGCGGCTGGGCACCAGAAAATCTCGTGCACCTTCAGGCGAAGAGGCTGTGAGGATGGGCGTTGAAAATTCATTAAAGCCAATATCGTTCATTTTATTGCGCAGGTGTGAGACAACCTTTGTGCGCGTCATGATGTTTTTGTGCAAAGTTTCGCGGCGCAAATCAAGGAAGCGATATTTCAAGCGAATGTCTTCAGGATAGTCCGGTTCACCAAAAATGGGCAACGGCAATTCAGCCGCTTGGCTGAGAACTTCAATCTCAGTGGCGTAAACTTCGATCAGCCCAGTGGGCATGTCTTTATTCTCGGTGCCAGCGGGCCTGATG
>JAYUHQ010000023.1:0-2661 GCA_043766895.1 Aestuariivirga sp. | reverse complement strand
GCAAGGGTCAAACTGCTCGTAAGGGCGGCGCCAAGGCAGGCTTTGAAGGCGGTCAGATGCCTATTTATCGTCGTTTGCCAAAGCGCGGCTTTAACAAGCCTAACATTGTTGAATACAATGAGGTGAATTTGGCGCGCATTGCGACTGCGGTTGAAGCCAAGAAAATTGATGCAAAAAGCCCTGTTACGGCAGAAAGCCTTTATGCAGCTGGCGTTATCAACAAGCTCGAAAAGGGCGTTCGGTTGATTGGCACGGCTGATGTGAAAGCGGCTTTGAAATTTGAAGTATTTTATGCTTCAAAGGGTGCCATTGCGGCCGTTGAAAAGGCTGGCGGAAGCGTAACAATGTCGCGTCCGGCTCCGGAAGTTAAAACTCCGGCTTGAGGTTGATTGAACCCGTGTTCGTGCCCATATGAGCCGGACACGGAACTTGGGAAAAAGCGAACATGGCATCAGCAGCTGAACAACTTGCGGCAAATATAAATTTCAGTTCGCTGACCAAATCAGAAGATTTGATGCGGCGCCTGTGGTTCACCTTAGGCGCGCTTATCATTTATCGCTTGGGTTCATACATCCCAATTCCTGGTGTTGACCAAGCCGCGATTGCGCAATTGGCCAATCAAAACTCGTCAGGCATATTAGGTTGGGTTAACGGCCTTGCTGGCGGCGCATTGGGCCGCATGGCAATTTTCGCCTTGAATATCATGCCATATATTTCGGCATCAATCATCATGCAGTTGATGAGCACGGTTTCGCCGCAGCTTGAAGCCCTCAAAAAAGAGGGTGAGTCTGGCCGCAAGAAAATCAATCAATATACACGCTATGGAACTGTAATTTTGGCTGCGCTACAGGCTTATGGCATTGCCATAGGTTTGGTTGGGCGAGGGGGCATTGTTACGAATCCCGGGCCATTTTTTATCGCTTCAACCGTGATTACGTTGACAGGCGGCACCGTGTTTTTGATGTGGCTGGGTGAGCAGATCACCGCACGCGGCATTGGTAACGGCACATCATTGATCATTTTCTCGGGCATTGTTGCAAACTTGCCTTCAGGCGTCGCGGCATTGTTGGAATTGGGCCGCAAGGGCTTAATGTCACCGTTTTTGATTTTGGGCATTTTGGTTCTGGCATTTGCTGTTATTGCATTCATCGTATTCTTTGAACGGGCACAGCGCCGTTTGTTAATTCAATATCCCAAGCGACAAGTGGGTATGCGCATTTCGCAAGCTGAAAGTTCACATCTTCCGCTGAAGCTTAACACCGCTGGCGTTATTCCCCCCATCTTTGCATCATCTTTGCTTTTGTTGCCGTTGACAGTTGCTAATTTCTCGGCTGGCAAAGGGCCAGATTGGTTGAACCAAATTACTGCAATGTTGGGCCATGGAAAGCCTTTGTTCTTGTTTTTCTATGCTCTGCTTATTGTGTTTTTCTGTTTTTTCTACACTTCCATCATGTTCAACCCGAAAGAAACCGCTGACAATTTGAAAAAGTCGGGTGGCTTCATATTGGGCATTCGCCCGGGCGACCAAACGGCTGATTACATTGATCGGATTTTAACGCGCATTACAGTGATTGGTGCTGCTTACATTGTAACGATCTGTTTGATCCCTGAAATGTTGGTGGGCTATTCTGGTATTCCGTTCTATTTCGGCGGAACGAGTTTGATGATTGTGGTGAGTGTAACACTCGATACGGTTTCGCAAATTCAAGGCCATTTGCTGTCGCAGCAATATGAGAAGCTAATGAAGAAAAGCACCTTGCGGGGCCAACGTAAGTGAACCTTATTCTTTTAGGCCCTCCTGGTGCAGGCAAAGGCACGCAATCTAAAATCTTAGAAGAGATGCATGGTTATAAGCAGCTCTCTACCGGTGATATGTTGCGCGCTGCTATTGCTGCGGGAAGTGATGTGGGTCTGAAAGCCAAGGCGATTATGGACCGGGGTGATTTGGTTTCTGATGATGTCATTCTGGGCATCGTTGCTGAACGACTGGCAAAGCCAGATGTTGCTAATGGTGTAGTGTTTGACGGGTTTCCGCGCACGCCGGCACAAGCCGAGGCATTGGACACAATGCTTCAGGGCAGGGGCCAAAAGCTTGACGCCGTGATTGAAATGAAGGTTGACGACGAGGTGCTGGTCAAGCGCATCAGTGGCCGATATACCTGCGCAAAATGCGGCAAGGGTTATCATGACGAATTTGCCAAGCCCACTGCGGCTGGCGTGTGCGATGCCTGTGGCTCTACTGAGTTTACGCGTCGCCCCGACGATAATGAGAAGACGGTTCGTGATCGCCTTCAAGTTTATAACAAACAAACGGCTCCGCTTGTGGCTTACTATCACAAAATGGGCAATTTGCATGTGGTTGACGGCATGGCCGACATCGCACTGGTGACAGTTGCGATTAAGGACGTGTTGAAAGGGCTAAAGGCTTAGAAAGACTCAGTTCTCGGGTTGACGCGCAAGCGATTCCACTCTAAGGACGGCGCAATTCTGACGTTTAGCTTGATGCTGGCCTAGGGAGAGAGATTTCTCTGGGCGCGGCTTTGTGTCATTAGCGGCACAATGTGACAAACGTATAAATATTTTATTGTGGGCCTTAAGCCCATGAATTAATTAGGAGATAAAACGTGGCTCGTATCGCTGGCGTAAATATTCCAACTGGCA
>JAYUHQ010000022.1:0-18714 GCA_043766895.1 Aestuariivirga sp. | reverse complement strand
GACGACCTGATTCACGCAGCCCTCGCTTTCTGTTGCATTGGCACGAGAAGCTTTTTCATATCGAAAGGTGGAATGAAGGCTTTGTCGGATAGCCTGTGCTTTAGGATTTTTTCAACTTCAAGGCCGTGCGACAGATCTTCAACAATTAAATCTCGCTGGCAAAATTTGCCAAACCAGCAACCGGCGAAACTAGGGTTCACGATAACGCAGCCGGTGCATCCTGCCTTAAGCCACGCTAATGCCGTGCTGTGGATCTGCAGCGGATTGCGCGTTTTAATGCGCATGTTTGAAGCACCAAGAATATCACTGTTGCCTATGGCAGTGGCGAACGCTGCTGGCTCAAGCAGCGGCCATGCCACAAGGTCAATGACGGTCTCTCCGTCTTCGTCCAGCACCTCGATAACAGCGCTTGGCACACCGTCTTCTGAAAACTGGAAAAAGGGTTGCCCTGTTAAACTTGATATCCCAGGAAAGCTGCAAAGCGTCACCGCGAATATTCCGGCACGCGCTTCAATTTCAATCTCATCAAGCTTGTGGCGTTTGATGTAAGCAGTGCGCTCAGGTGGCTCTGCAATGCCGTTTGCCGTCCAATCAGACATTGCGTAAAGCTTAAGGCGCATATCGCGGAGTTTTTGGAAATCAGCCATGCAAGCCGATCCCTGAAAATTTTGTGACAAGCTGACGTGAACCGACGGCGAACAAACTCCCCACTATTTCCCCACCTATTGTTGCTTTTAGCAGCCGAATCCTGCCATTAGTTGCCGAACCAGAAATAAGCCTTGCGCGGAAACATGGCGTTTTGTATGGGAAATCACGGCGTAGCTGCTGTAGCTCAGTGGTAGAGCACATCATTGGTAATGATGAGGTCGGCAGTTCAATCCTGCCCAGCAGCACCAGTTTTTTCAGAAAAGCGATGAACAAGGCTGGCCTTTGCCCAAGGGCAAATCTGCTTGTTTGGGCGGGAATAATCACGATTGCTTGATTCTTAAGGCTATGTTAACGCGGTTGTTATTCTAAAGGGGGGCCACATAATGTACAAGAAAAATTTAGTGAGAAGTGTTGCCTTGGCTGGCGCGGTTTTCTGCGTGACCGGGTTTGCGATGGCGGGCGCTGCTATCGTTACGCCAACTCTCACCGGCACTGAAAACACTACAGCAGGCATTGGCCTTCGCTTTGAATTTGGTGATAATACCGCACAACTTGTTGCATCGCTTCGTCATACATACACCAATACGAATAACACAGTGACAGGGGCTATGGCTGAAATCGCTGTACCTTTATTTCCTGCTGCTCATTTTGGCCCGAAAATTCGCGCCATGGGCCTGTTGGGTTCAACCGCTGTCCAAGGTGAAGCCGGTGTTGGATATGATTTTTACAATCAACAACCATTAATAGGTTTGGGCGTTCAAGGCCCATATGTTGAAGCGGGTGCCAATTATCTGTTTGATGGCAAATTTCACCCTTATCTTGGCGTTGACACTTATGGCGGAGCCCCTGGTGCATCGACGGTGCTTGTTAAAACGCCTGTTATAATAGGCCCATAATACTTGAAACGAGTTGGGTTGGTTTGGCATGTGGCAGAACCTTCTGGCGGCCTATCAAACTTCACAACAGTGGGTAGGGGTTGTTCCTCTCTTGTTGTTCGCGGTTCTGTTATGTTTGCCATTTGAACGGTTTATTCCGCGTGTTGTTGCCAACAGCGTGCCAGCGGCCCGAACTTTGGCAATTGCCGGAATTGTGGTAGTGGGTGTTGTTGTAACTCAAGCTTATGTGTGGTGGGGGCTTGGGTCCATCATTGATATTTTCGTTAAGATGAAAATTTTTAGTTTCGCAAAACTGCCGATGCCAGATTGGCTGTTGATTTTCATTTCGTTCTTGATGTTAGATTTTCTCTATTATCTCTCACACGTTATTGTGCATTATGTTCCGCTGTTTTGGCGGCTGCACAAAATCCATCATGCAGATCAGCATGTCACAGCATTTTCATCGCTGCTGCATCATCCGTTTGAAACTGTTTTTACGGGTGCCTTCATCACAGCATTTGTTGTTGTGTTGGGTCTGCCAGTTTTAGTTTATCTCAACTTTGGTGTGGCATTGGCACTTCATGCCGTATTCGCTCATGCCAATGTGGCCTTGCCCACAAAGCTTGATCGCCTATTGAGATTTTTCATCGTTACGCCAGATGTTCATCGCACCCATCACTCGCAAAGCTTAAGTGAAGGCAATTCCAATTTCGGAGCCATGTTTACAATTTGGGATCGCCTTTTCGGCACCTATATCGATCAAACGCAAGAACCTGTCAGCACACTCAGCATGGGGTTGCCTGCCCATTCAAAGCCAACTGCATTTACGATGAAAGAATTGCTGTTGTTTCCGTTCAAAGGAAAGTGACGCAAAAGCTTTTCTGGGTGCCAAGAAAACACCTTTGCCACGTTGTCTTCTTGGGCTTGCAAGACTTGTGGAAGGCAGGTGAAAACTTTGACCCAATGATGGAGTATGGCGATATATGAGGTATCGAGCGTACGGTGTCAAGGATTATTTTCATTATTATGCTTTTATTTAACTAATTATTGAAAAGGCAGGTTTTTGTGGAAGTTCGCGTTGCCATTTTTGATCACCTTACGCGCGCAAAGATTGTGGGCGAGGGCGAAATCATTCGTGATGCGAAGGGCAAACCTTATCGCAGGCTTTCAACAAATGTTCTTGCCGGTGTAAGTTTTTCCCATGTGCGCCAAGCCAAGCCGCCGTTTTCCGTGGTGGCTGTGTGTGATGATCCCATTATTGGTATCGATGCTGAAATTTGGCCTTCAGGACAAGCAGACCCGGCCTTTCTGGCTTCTGTGGCCAGTGTCGAAGATAAACCCATTTTGGCCAAGCTTGCCCCACTGCATTTTGATCCGGCGCGGTTTTTGTGGGTGGTTAAAGAAGCAGCGTTGAAAGCCTCTGGCGAGGTTATGGTAGACCCCCGCGATTTAGCGGTGAAAATGTCACGCAATGGACATATCAAAGTTTCAACAAGCCGACGCGCCACGGCGCCATTTGAAGAAATTGGAGTGCGAATCTTGCAACTTAGGCCTAGGGAAGGCGATGAAACAGTTCTTCTGGCGGTTGCGGCGGCAGGCAAAGACGCAATGAAAATCGCTTTTTCAGAACCTGACTGGACGTTGCAAACCATCGCAATGCGTTGAAAATTAATTTTAAGTATATGAATAAAATCGAGCCAATTCACATTCTTGCCCAAGTAAGATCTTAGTGCTTCACGAAATAATACAAACCCAGGACACTCCATGAACGCCCAATCTGTTAAGAAAACCAACACGACAAAAAAACCAGATTTAGGTTTCGTTTTACGCGGAGAAGTTCACCCCGAATTTATTGTGTATGAAACTCTGGCTGATATTTTTCGCGCTTCGGTTAAAGCGCATGGCAAAAAAACCGCCATCATCGAAAATGAACTTCGTTTGAGCTATGCTGATGTTGATGCCCGCTCTGATCAGATTGCTGCTGAACTTTTAAAGCGGGGTGCAGGCCCGGGCAAAGTTGTGGGCCTTTATTTTACGCGTGGTGCAGATTTATTGTTGTCGCAAATTGCTGTGACAAAAACTGGTGCAACGTGGCTGCCGTTTGATTCTGAAACGCCCAAAAACCGCATTGAGACATGTCTGGCAGATTGTGCCGCCATTGGCCTTTTGGTCAATGATGATGTGGTTGACCGGGTGCAGGGCATTGCCCAGCCGGTTTGGTCGATGACGGATCAAGACTTTCATCAGCCGCTTAGCAAGGCGCTGGCCAAGCCGAAGGGCCACACGCCCGATCATAACGCCTATTTGATTTACACATCAGGTTCAACGGGAACGCCCAAGGGCATTGCCATTACGCATCGCAACATTTGCCACTATTTGCGCGCGTCGAATTCAATTTTCGGCATCACTTCAAAAGATGTGATGTTTCAAGGCTGTTCAGCAGCATTTGATTTGTCGATGGAAGAAATTTGGGTTCCTTATTTGGCGGGCGCATCGCTTTGGGTGGCCACTCCAGAAATTATGGGCGACACTGAAAACCTGCCGCGCCGCATGCGTGAAGCAGGCGTTACCGCGATTGATACCGTGCCCACACTTTTGTCGATGTTTGCCGAAGACGTTGATACTTTGCGTATTGTCATCGTTGGTGGTGAAGCGTGCCCGCCAAATCTGATTGAGCGTTTTGCCAAAAAAGGTTGCAGGCTTTTTAATTCCTATGGGCCAACGGAAGCAACTGTTGTGGCCACAATTGCCGAACTGAAAAAAGGCGATGTGGTGACGATTGGCAAACCCATTCCCAACTATACGGCTTATGTGGTTGATGATGCGCTGCAGCCGGTTGCCAAGGGCGGGCAAGGTGAATTGCTCATCGGCGGGCCGGGCATTGCCGCAGGTTATTTAGGCCGCGCCGAAATGACAGCGCAGAAATTTATCGCAAATCCCTTTGATAAAAAAGCGCCAGATAAAATTCTCTATCGTTCTGGCGATGCCGTAAGCATTAATGACAAGGGCCAGATTTTATTTCATGGTCGTATTGATGACCAAGTGAAAGTTCGTGGCTTTCGCGTTGAGCTTGGCGAAATTGAAACCGCTATAACAGACGATGTAACAATTGAACACGCCGCCGTGGTGTTGCGCAAAGACCACGGCATGGAACGGCTTGTGGCATTTGTGGCGCCGCGTAAAGATGTAAAACCAGATATTGCGGGTTTGCGCGAAACACTGCGCAAGCGCCTGCCGCCTTATATGGTGCCTGCCGCCTTTGAAATTATCAGCGAAGTGCCACGGCTTGTATCAGGCAAAGTTGATCGCAATACGTTGAAAAACTTGCCGCTGGCGGCGGTGATGGCCGATGAAAGCCAATCAGAACATGGCGACAACTCGGTTGAAGAGTTTTTGATCGAGACCGCGAAATCAATTTTTCCGGGCCAAGCGATTACCCGTGATGCCGACTTTTTCACAGATCTTGGTGGACATTCTTTAATCGCCGCACAGTTTATTTCCAAACTGCGTCTGAACAAGCTGGGCCAAGCGATAGCCTTGCAAGATATGTATGATCGCCGCAGCATTCGTAAAATTTCTGAAGTGCTGATCAGCCGCGGCGCATTGGACAATGTTCAAGCCAATGAGTTTGCGTTGCCTTCCTCACGCGCGCCCTTCATGCGGCGCTTTTGGTGTGGCTTGGCACAAGCAATTGCTTTGCCATTTATTCTAACTCTGCAGGCTGGCCCATGGCTTGCCATTTTCATCAGTTATTCGCTGTTGAGCGGCGATGACACAACAGCAGTTGGCGATGCGCGCATTGTGTTTATCGCATTTATGGCGGTGACATTATTCAATTATTTGTTTGTGCCTTTGGCCAAAGTTTTGATTTTGCCGCAAACCAAGCCTGGGATTTATCCATTGTGGGGCGTTTATTATTATCGCGTGTGGTTGGTGCAAAATTTTACCACGTTGGTTCATCTCAAATGGATGCAAGGCACACCTGTCATTCGGTTTTATATGCGATTGCTGGGTGCCAAAATTGGCAAGGAAGCATTGATCAGCGAAATTACGGCCGGTGCCATTGATTTGGTGACGGTGGGTGATCACGCATCGATTGGTGGCAAAGTGATTATTGCCAACACGCGTGTGGTTGGCGACAAATTTATTATTGGTGCCGTGCATATTGGCAATGATGTTGTGATCGGTTCATCTTCCGTGATCGAAGAAAACGTTGTGATCGGTGATGGCGTTGAGCTGTCTGATCTTGCATCAGTGGTTGCGGGAACGGTGATTGCGGCCAATCAATCTTGGAGCGGCTCGCCGGCCTGCAAAGTTGCTGATCTTGATCCCAAAGATTTGCCAGCACCTGCCGAAGCAAGCCCCACAGTGCGCAATTTGCAAACGGCGTTCTATGTGCTTTTGCTTTTGTTGCTGCCCCCGATTGGCATTATGCCCATCGTTCCGGCATTCCGATTGATGGAAGGCATTGACAGCTGGATTAACCCTTGGATGGGTGGCATCAGTTATTTTTGGTATTTGCCGGTGATTGCTTTGCCAGCGGCAGCGGCCATGGTGTTTTTCACCTGTATCTTTATCGTTGGCGTGCGTTGGGCAGTTTTACCGCGTTTGAAGCCCGGGCAATATTCGGTGTTCAGTGGCATTTACATTCGCAAATGGATTGTGACACTGGCCACAGAAGTGATGTTGGATACACTGTCATCGATCTTTGCCACAATTTATATGCGCGCTTGGTATCGCATGATGGGCGCCAAGATTGGGCGCGGATCTGAAATTTCTACAAACCTGTCTGGGCGATATGATTTGATCGACATTGGCGAGGGTAATTTCATCGCCGATGACGTGCAATTGGGTGACGAAGCCATGCGCCGCAACTGGATGACGCTGGGCACAATCAAAACCGGAGAAAAAGTTTTCATCGGCAATGAAGCCGTGGTGCCTTTGAACTATTCGGTGGAAAGTGGAGCCCTTATTGGTGTGAAATCGAGGCCACCGGAAGGTGGTGAAGTGGGCGCTTCTGAAATTTGGTTTGGCTCGCCACCGATTAAACTTCCGGTGCGCCAAATGTTTAACTCAACCAGTGCCGCAACTTTTGAACCTTCGGTTTGGATGAAAATTGGGCGGGCTTTGTTTGAAGCTTTCAACATCAGCCTTCCAACCGCGCTGTTTATCACACTTGCCACCTTGGGCATGGAAGCCTTGAACGACCCCATCAACGAGGGCAGCTGGTTTGAAGCCATTTCAATGTGCATCTTGGCTGTGGTTCTGATTGATCTGGCCCAACTTCTTATCGCTGTGGCCTGCAAATGGTTGGCGATGGGGGTTTATCGGCCAACAATTAAACCGATGTGGTCTTGGTGGGCTTTGCGAACTGAGGCCGTGGCCGTGATGTATTGGGGCATGGCTGGCAAATCAATTCTGGAACATTTGCGGGGAACGCCGTTTCTGCCAATGGTTTTGCGCATGTTTGGCGTGAAGGTTGGCAAGGGCGTTTATTTAGATGCAACAGACATCACTGAATTTGACTGTGTAGAGATTGGCGATTTTGTTGCCTTGAATTCTGGCGCATGTTTGCAAACCCATCTTTATGAAGATCGTTTGATGAAAGTGGGCCGCATTAAGATTGGCAATGACGTTACCATTGGTGCAGGTTCAACTGTGCTTTATGATACCAAAGTTGGCGATGGCGCGTTGATCGGGCCTTTGACCATGGTGATGAAGGGCGAGGCTTTGCCGCACAGTTCAGCGTGGGTTGGATCACCCGCACAACCAATGCAGCGCATGGTGTCCGTGCCTTTGCCTTTGCCTGTAGCTTCCTAAGCGCGAACGTAGGTTGCAATTTTTGGTGCGTTGAGGCGGGGAAGGGCTTCGCCTTGCGCGTTGAACACATGGCAATCGCTGGCATTGAAGCTTAGCGCCATGTGCTGGCTATGTTGCACAAGGGTTTCACCATCAATCAGCGCATTGAACACTGTGCCATTGCGCGACTTGGCTTCGATAAATGTTTGATGGCCCAAATGTTCAACCAACTCTACCGAACCAGAAATGCGAAATTCACCTTTTGCATTTGCCATCATGTGTTCTGGCCTAATGCCCAAGGTTAATTTTTCGCCGGGTTTTACGCGGACCGCAGACACCGGAACCAGTTCCTTGGCGAATTCATCTGATGTGACCATAACGCCCGCGGCTGTAACTTTAACAGCTTCAACAGGCATGAAATTCATTTTGGGAGAGCCAATGAACCCAGCCACAAACATGTTTTGCGGCTTGTGATAAAGTTCGAGCGGCGAACCAAATTGGCGAACCCGGCCGGCATCCAAAACGACAATGCGATCAGCCAATGTCATTGCTTCGACTTGATCGTGGGTTACATAAATCATGGTTGCGCCCAAATCCCGATGCAGTTTGGCAATTTCGGCCCGTGTGTTTACACGTAAGGCCGCATCGAGGTTTGAAAGCGGTTCATCAAACAAGAACACATCTGGCTTTCGCACAATGGCACGGCCAATGGCAACGCGCTGGCGCTGGCCGCCTGAAAGTTGTGAAGGCTTACGGTCGAGCAGCAGATCAAGCTTGAGCATGCGCGAGGCTTCAGCAACTTTACTTACTAACTCTTGTTTCGGCGTGCCCGCGATTTTAAGGCCAAAGCCAATATTGTCGCGCACCGTCATGTGTGGAAACAGCGCATAGGATTGGAAAACCATAGCAATCGAACGGTCTTTAGGTGGAAGGTCGTTGACCACCTTTTCTCCGATGGTGATTGTGCCTTGGGAAATGTTTTCAAGCCCCGCAATCATACGCAGCAAGGTTGATTTGCCACAGCCAGAGGGGCCCACAAACACCACAAACTCGCCATGCTTGATGGCCAGATCCACGCCTTTGATAATATCGGTTGCACCGAAACTTTTATGCAGATTTTGCAGTTCAAGCTTTGCCATGATTATCCCGCCAAATGTAAGTTGCCGTTCCTGTCCACCATGAGGCGCACAGGGTCGCTGACCTTGCCCACGAACTTGCCTTCAGGGGTTTCATAGAGAAAGCCCATGATGGAAAGCTGGCCATCTTGTTCGATAATTTTTCCGGCATATCGCGTGCAGGGACGCGAGCCATCAAGAAATTCAGAATCAGGTGTTGTCCACGGGCCTAAATGATGATCGGCCACCAAATAATGCGAGCCTGTAACCGGCATTTGTGGGTTTTTCTTTTTATAGCCTTCAGACCAATGTTCAGCGGCGGTACAGAATGTCATGTACCATCTATTGCCAAATTTGAACGCTTGCGGCACTTCAAGTTGGCCAAAATCTCCGCCGTCGTAAACCGGCTTTTGCAATGTCCAAGTGTTTAGATCGGGCGATGAGGCAAGCCCCACAGCCCCCCCGGCGTTGGGTTCTTTACGGCCGGGAACGCGCGCGGTGAAATACATAAGCCAGCCATCGCCATCTGGATTTTTTATAACCCAAGGGTCGCGCATCGCCCGATCATGCCAATGGCCCGGGATATATTCTTCATAATATTTGGCGTTGGGGCCAGTAAGATCCAAACACAAGCCATCGCCCACGCGCACCCATGAATGCATATCGGGCGATGTGGCATGGCCGATGCGTTGGTGGAGTCCTTCACGCGCGTGCTCTGTTCCGGTGTAGAATAAATGCCATGTGCCATCTGGGCCTTTAATTACCGAACCTGTCCATGTTGTCCAATCATCAAAGGCGGGGCCTTGGGATGGTTTAAAACAAGTGCCCAAATGTTTCCAGTTCACCAAGTCTTTGGAAGTGGCATGGCCTTGGGTTACATTGCGGTGGCGATCATCGGGGTGGGGCAGCGTGTTATCGGCTTGCAGAAAATAGATGTGCCAATCATCTTCATTCTTGGCCAACCAAAAATCCCAAATCCATTTGTCTTTCAGCGAGAGAACCATTTTAACCCTTGATACCTGTTGATGCGATTGATGCGATGAATGCGCGTTGAAGCAGAAGATAAAAAATAAGGACAGGCACAGTGATCAGCGTGAGATAAGCCATCACTTCGCCCCAAGCGATGTTGAGTTGGAAGAAATATTGCAGCCCCACCATCACCGGGCGATATTGCTCGGCCTGGGTTACCATCAGTGGCCAGAGGAATTGATTATACATGGCGAGAAATTTCAAAATCGCTGCCGTTGCCGTTACCGGCCCTGCAAGCGGCATGATGACCTTGTAATAGATCTGCCACCACGATGCGCCTTCAATGCGCGCCGCTTCTATCAGTTCTTTGGGAAGATCTTTAAAATATTGCACGAACAGATAAACACTTAAGGCATCGGCACTGAACGGAATAATTTGAACCTGATAAGAATTCAGCCAGCCCGTGGTGATGCCATGCATGCTAACCCACGGCAATTGATTGACCAGCAACAGCAAAGGTACTGCGATAATTTCAATAGGAATGACCAAGGTTGTTAGAAGAATTGTCATCACTGTATCACGGCCACGCCATTGCAAAAATACGAAGGAAAATGCAGCGATGGAACATAAAAACAGTGCCAAAGCCACGGTGGTGGCTGTGATGAAAACTGAATTGAACAAGAATAGTGCCACAGGTGCACGCGCAAAGGCCGCGAAATAATTGTTCAGCGATATGTCACCCACCGGCAAAAAGGCGCGAAATGAATTTGAATCAGCAAGCAGTTGCTCGCTGGGTTTCAGCGAAGACATGATCATAAATTCAAGCGGAAACACAAAAATAAGCGCCACCAACACCAAAGGAACATAGCGCCATGGCGATGGCTTGAGTGATGAATCAGATGTGCTCATGTGATTGACTCGCGCGTGAGATAGCGTTGGATAAGTGATATTGTAATGACAAGCGCAAACAGAATGACCGAGATGGCAGAGCCTGTTGCTATATCTTGCTTGGCATAGCCGTGTTGAACTGCTTGGAAAACGATTGTTTGGGTGGAATCAACGGGCCCCCCTTGCGTCATCACCGCAATTTGTGAAAACAGCGTGAAGGCTTGCATGGTAATAACCACCAGGACCAAAATTGCGGTGTTGCGCAAACCTGGCCAAGTTACAAATCTGAACTTTTGCCAGCCTGTGGCACCTTCAATATCAGAAGCTTCATAAAGTGAAACCGGAATAGTTTGCAGGCCTGAAAGCCAAATGACCATATGAAAACCCACGGCTTGCCAAACTGACATGGCAATAATTGAGGGAAGGGCCGTGGCGGGATTGCCCAGCCAATCCACGGGCTTGAAGGCACCAAAGGTGAAAAAGCCCAGAATAGCGTTCAGCAGGCCATTATCGCCGCTGTAAATAAAACGCCAAAGCAATGACACCACCACGATGGAAACCACCACGGGCATGAAATAAATCGTGCGGAATAGGTTAATGCCCGGAAGTTTTTGATTGATCATCATGGCCAGAAGCAAAGCGATGCCGCCTTGCAAGGGCGCTACGATCAACACAAACAAAAATGTATTGACGATGGCTTTCATGAAAACCACATCACGGGCCACAACAACTTTTATGGCATCGCCAGAATTCCACGAAAACCATTCTCGCATGCCATTGTAATAAGGCATGGCGGAATTGTTGCGTGTCAGGCTGCGCACTGTTGGATAGGTGGCCACACCGCTTGCATCTTTTTTGATCTCGTGGGTTACCGGGTCTCGGTCTGGCTCAAGTGTTAAGACACCCAGATCCAAGAGCTGATGAAAATTTGATGTGCCAACATATTCCGTTGGATTTGGTGAAATAAAACGTTGGTTGGTGAAGGCAAAATAGAAGCCCATAAAGAATGGCACAATAATAAAAAGACCAATGATTGCGATTGCTGGAAAAGCCATCAACCAACCGGTGGCTTCAGAGTTTTGGTTTTTCTTGCTGCCTGTGCTTTGCATGATCTGTTTGCCACATTTGGTCTTCCCTCTCCCGCATAAGTGCGAGAGAGGGTGTTGAGCGTTTACTTGGTATAGTTTTTGTTTTTCTCGATGTCTTTGGTAATTTCGTCAGCTGCTGCGTCAAGCGTGGCTTGAACCTCTGATCCGTTGGCGATGTCTGACAAAGCCTTTTCAAAAACTTTGGCGGCAACTGGATAACCCGGATAAACGGGCCGCAGTGTTGCCTGAGCTTTCGACAAAGAGAAGAACACTTCCATTGGGCCACCAGCTTTATAGTTCTTTGAAGCTGCTGCTGACTCTGGTGTTGGCGGAATCAGGCCAATGCCATCTGAGAATTGTGTGAGATATTTATCTTGCAATGCAAATTGGATAAACTTGTTGGCACCATCTTGGTGTTTTGAAGTTGCTGCAACGCCAAATTGCCATGAGGCTGCGCCAATTTTAGGGCCTTTGCCAAAATCAGGCGCTGGCATGAACACAACATCGTCTTTGAACTTGTCGACCATGCCAAGGGCGGCCCAATTGCCATTCCAAGACAGCGCATATTTGCCGCTGGCCAAACCAGTATCGCGATCAGCAGGGCTTTGCGATGTGCCGGGAACCAATTTGCGGGTGAACAGGCTTTGCCACCATTTGCCAAACTTTACAGCTTCCGGGCCGTTCAGCGTGCCATCAGCGGTTTTATAACCATCGCGGTTGACAATATCGCCGCCAAAGCTTTGCAAGAAGGGGCTGAATGCATAGGGATACCATTCGCCTTTCCATGCCGTGCCAAGATCGAAGGCATATTCAAATTTGCCCGAAGCTTGGATTTTCAACAATGCGGCATCAAATTCTTCAGCTGTCCAAGGTTTGTCTACTGTTGGAATGCGAATGCCATTGGCTTGCAAAACAGACTTTCTGCCAACCATAGCAACGGCAGCATCCCACAGGCCCACGGAATAGACTTGGCCGTTATATTTGCCAATTGGGCCGGGCAAGAACTTTGCATAGGCCGCAGGATCAACCGTCAAGGGTGCCATATAACCAGCCCATGCCCAACTTGGCATTACCGGGCCATCGACATCCAAAATGTCTGGCAATTTGCCAGAAACAGCGGCGGCGGTGACAGAGTCATTATAGGCGGCTTGAGGAAACTGTTCGAGTTTTACTGCAAAATCACCTTGTGATTTGTTGAAATCTTCAATCAGACCCATTACGATTTTCTTTTCAACATCATTGCCTGCCCCATGGTACCACATGGTCAAATCTGTGGTGGCATAGGCAACCGTAGATGCCATCAGGCTGGCGAGCATTATGCCGCCGAATATTAGTTTCTTCATTGTCGTTTTCTCCCATTGGTTTAACGTTTCGCCGGTGGTTCTGCCCACCAGTTTAGTCTTCTTGCTTTTGCCGTTAGTTCAGCATTCGGCAGGAACCTCTCTTCACAAGCGGGCAGGGCACCCGAATAACGGGAGCCCATTCAGCGTCATGGTTTTTAAAGTCGCCCATCGTTTCCACAGACAGTTTGCCAATTTCAAAATAAGGCAAAGCCACTGTCGTCAGTTGCGGACGCAATATTTCTGAGATGAGTTTCATGTCATCAAAGCCGATGATCGAAAAATCTTGGGGAATGGAAAGCCCAAGGCTTGCCGCGGCAGTATAAATTTGCATCGCAATTTGATCATTGCCGCAGATAATAGCGGTTGGGCGGCTTTCAGCGCTGAGCAACTCACGAGCGGCTTCAAACGCCGCCATGGTTTCCTTGTGGAGAAGACCAGACGTGCCGCGCTTTTCGAGTTCAGGTCGAAAGGTTACGCCGAAATCAGCAAACGCACGCTTCATGCCGATCCTGCGCAGTTTTGTGGCTTCAATATCGGGGTGGAGGGTGACAATGCCAATCCGACGATGGCCCAATTTCAGCAAGTGTTCGGCTTGCGAATAGCCGCCCTGTTCATCATCTGGCAGAATAGACGGTCTGTCGCCATTTGGGGCAAAGCAATTGGCCAACACGATAGGTTGGCTGAAAGCCGGCTGGCCCACATCATGTGATTGGTGAAACATAGCGGCATAAATAACGCCAGCAACATTGTGAGAGCGGAAGGTTTTCCAAAGCTCGGCTTCGCGTGCTGGATCTCCATCAGTGCTGGTGATCAACAACGTTTGGTGTTTTTCAATTAAGGCGGCTTGTGCGCCGCGCACGATATCGACCGAATAGGGTGTTGTGGCCACGGCGTCTGTCATCAAGCCAAACACTGATGATGCGCCGCCACGCATCAAACGCGCGGCTTGATTGGGAACATAGTTGGCGGATTTGAGATGCAATAACACATCCGCACGGGTTTTCGCGTTCACGCCGGCATCGTTATTGACGATGCGAGAAACGGTTTTAATTGAAACGCCAGAGCGTTTTGCAACTTCGCGAAGGGTAACCAAGCCATCCTCCCAGACGTAGCGGTTGTTCTTTGACAACGTTGTCATCAGAATAATCATGAAATGACAACGTTGTCAAAGAAGAAAGATTGTGCATTGCAGTATGATGTTTTGGCTTTTCGGTTGCGAACAAGGCCACAATCTTCGTATCAGTTGGCGTGACGTATTTGGCCTGAACATGAAAGGCTGGCGTTTTGAGGCACCATGATCCGCACCAAGTCTTCGAGCCTTCACGACCAGATTTTGTCTGATATCAAAGGCAAGATTGTTAGTGGATCTTGGGCGCCCGGCCTGCGAATTCCTTTTGAAATGGATCTTGCCGAGACCTATGGCGTATCGCGCGCCACCATGAATAAGGTTTTGACTCAGCTTACCCAAGCGGGTTTTTTGGAACGCCGCCGGAAGCTTGGAACGCTTGTGTGTTTGCCGCGCGTTCAATCTGCGGTGCTGGAAATTACAGATATCGAAAAACAGATTACAGGCTTGGGCCTTGCCTATTCCTATGCTTTGCTGGCCCAGAGTGTATCGATTGATGACTTAACACTGACCTGTTTGCATTGTGCCGATGGCATTCCATTTTGTGCCGAAGAGCGGGTTATTCAATTGAATGCTGTGCCTGAAGCGGCAACGGCAAACTTTGCCCAAATACCGCCTGGCACATGGCTGTTAGCGCATATGCCATGGAGCACGGCGCGCCATGTTATCCGCGCTGTGAATGCATCAGCCAGTTTGGCCAAGAAATTAAATATCAAGCTGGGTGCAGCGTGTTTGTTGATTGACCGCACAACCGAGTTGAATGGAATAGCCCTAACCCGCGCGCAGATTATTTACCCAGGCGACAAATATCAGATGGTGGCGCAATTTTCGCCACATCGTGATGGGTGATTATTCGTCTTTGTAAACGCGCTCACGTTTTTCGTGGCGTTCTTGCGCTTCAATCGACAAGGTTGCGATAGGCCTTGCGTCTAAACGCTTTAATCCAATCGGATCGCCGGTTTCTTCGCAATAACCATAGGAACCATCGTCGATACGCTTCAAGGCAGAATCAATTTTTGAAATCAATTTGCGCTGCCGGTCGCGTGTGCGCAATTCCAGTGATCGATCTGTTTCAGAAGAAGCACGATCTGCCACATCTGGCAGAATGTGGTTTTCTTCGGCCAAGTGATTCAACGTTTCTTGGCTTTCGCGCAAGATATCATCTTTCCACGATAACAGCTTGGCTTTGAAATAAGCCACCTGCTTTTCATTCATAAAAGGCTCTTTATCCGAAGGCACGTAATTTCCAGTAAGAACGTCAGACATGAATTAAACTCCCAATCTGGCGGCTTATAGCCATCGCCTTGCACCGCTTCAAGGGTTGTAAAATGAATGATTTTCATGACGATTTGCAGGCGATTCGGGCAAGGCACGGTGTTTCATTTTGAAACAGCTTCAATTTTTCATCCTTAACCCAATCTTAGAACAATCGCTGCATTCTTAGTGAAGTCTGGGTCAGTTTGGATTGTATCATGCGTTTTGTATCAGTGTTTGCGTTATTCGCCGGTGCTTCAATGTTGTCGGGTTGTGCTGGCAATGCATTGGAAGCTTATAACACGCCTTGTGTCGTAACTGCGGCCAACATCAATTGTGCGGTGCCAGCCACTGGAACCACGGGTACAACCGGCACCACGGGAACGACAGGTACAACCGGCACCACGGGAACGACGGGTACAACCGGCACCACAAATACCGGCAACACATCAACCCTTACCACTGGCGACACCACACTGGTGTTGGAAAAATCGGTGTTGCAGGTTGATCCAACCACAAAAGTTTATAAGCCCGGCGTTTCGAAGCTGACTGAGGTGCAGGGGCAAACCGCCAAACTCGAAATCAACACCAACACCACTGACAATAATGGCTGGCCCATTGCCAAAACCATGGCGATCTATCCTGCAGGTACAGCCGCAGGCAACGGCTTGGGTAACGTGGCACTTGGCGGTGTTTATGACGAATATCGTTCTTACACGGCCAATGCAGTGGATGAAGAGTTGCAGATTTGGCATTTCAAAAACAGCTATGCCACGCAATATCGTGATTTAAGTGCTGGTGGCACGGATGCAATTCATCAAGCGTGGTCTTTCGGTGGAACCTATACCACAGCAGCCGCAATGCCCACTTCAGGCTCGGTCAACTATGCCGGAAAGTGGGGCGCCACTGCAGCGACCAAAGGCTTTACCGATACGACAGACACCAAGCAGACCATCTCGTTCAACAATCAGTGGCGTGTCAGCGGTGATACCGCGGCCACTGCCAATTTTGGTACCGGTGCATTTACCGCAGTGCTGACTCCAAAAAGTTGGATTGCCGTGCAAACAATGAATCTACTGACAAATAATGTTAGCGCCGTACCAGCCGATGCGATGATATCGCAAGGTGGGGCCAACAAGGCGGCGTTTATGGATGCAAAGGTCAATCTCAAAGGAACAATCAGTGGCAATGCGATTGCCAATGGCACGGCCAATTGGGATACGGCTTCGGGCATTGTAACCAACAGCACAACCAACCCCATGTATGGCGGCTTCTTTGGTGCGAATGCTAATGAAGTGACAGGCAGTTTTGCGCTTGATGGCATGTTGCCAGCGCCAACGGGCGGCGTTGCGCCAATCAACCCCGATACGCGCGCCTATCTGCAAATGAGCGGCATTTATGATGCGCAATAAGGTTACAGATTGAAATTGGTTTTCGGAAAATCGAAATTCAAAGGGCGCAAAGCAATTTGCGCTCTTTTGGCACTTTTGGCTTGGCCGGTGGCGGCATCGGCGGCAACAACGCTGAGCCCAGATCATTTGGCTTATTATCAGCAGGCAGATGAGGGGGCCAGGGTTCAAGTTTTAATCCATCTTGCCCAATCAGACCATGCGGATGACGCAGAAATTTTATTGCAACGTTATCCGTTGCAAGGCCCACATGCGGCCAATCGAACATTGTTTATTCGCGGTTTGATTTGTGAAAAACGCGGTCAACTGACGGCTGCCGCAGCAAAATTTCGCGCTGCATTGGCAAGCGATCCAAAGCTCACCATGGTGCGGGCCGAACTGGCGCAAGTTTTGGTGGCACTTGGCGAAGATGACAGCGCCAAACACCATTTGCAATTGCTGGAAGCTGATGCGCCAACGCCAGCCCAAGCCAATGGCATCCAATCATTTGTGGAACAGCTGGACGCGCAAACACCGTTTCGGTTTAGTGGGTTTATCTCGCTGGCACCCAGCACCAACATCAACCAAGGTTCATCACATAAAGATGTGACGACGCCCGATGGTTGGGACAATGCTTCGATTGACCCCAGCAGCCAACGCACCAGCGGCATTGGTGAAACAATGGGCGCCAGTGTTGGTTATGTCAAACGGTTGGGCGATCACTTTCAAGCTGTTTTGGCCGCCAATGCAGGCGGCAGTATTTATAGTGATCAAAGATTTGACTCGCTTGGTTTTAGCCAATCAGCCGAACTGCGTTACATGCTGGATGGTGGCTATCTCGGGTTTGGTGTTGTTGGTTCACAGGCCATCGACACTGTTGCGATGAAGCTTGGCTATTATAGTTTTGGCCCGCGCATTTCATTTTCCAAAATGTTGTCACAGCGCGACCAGCTTTCGGCCAGCGCATCATATGAGTGGCGCAGGCCCGTGGGCGCAGCCTTTGCAAACAGCACGGCATTGCAAACCAACGCAACATTGACCCATGCAATTGACTCTGGCTCGAACATGGCGGTTTTGGGCGGCTATGACAATGTGACCAATTTTATCAGCTACAACGCCTATCAGGCGGAAACATTTGGGCTTGGCTTTTATAAAGAGATGCCGTGGGGCTTAACGGTTGAAGGCCAAGGCACGGTGCGTTTTGCTCAATTTGGCGATGTAACACCTATCTATAACACAACCCGCACCGACCAACGCTATACAGGCTCTGCCACCTTTACCAAGCGCGATTGGAACTGGTTTGGATTTGCGCCTTCGGTGAACTATACCTATGTGCGCAATGTTTCGAACATCGATCTTTACGACTATGACAGCCATTCGGTTGATTTTCGTTTGACGAAAAATTTCTGATGCTTGTTTGGGCTCAGCGAACTGGCTAAAGCGCAGCTATGAAATTTAAATCTGGTCAAGAGTTTTTGAATTTGCCGTCCAAATCCGTCACGGTTTTGGGCATGTCTGGCGTTGGCAAAACCACACTTGCGGCACTGTTGCAAAAGCAAAACTGGTTTCAATATTCCGTCGATTACCGCATTGGCACGCGGTATATGGATGAGCACATTGTCGATAATTTCAAAAGTGAGGCGATGCGCAATCCGTTTTTAAGCGAATTGTTGCGCAGCGATTCCATTTACATTCGTTCAAATATTACATTTGATAATTTGTCACCGCTTTCAACCTACCTGGGCAAACCCGGCAATGCAGGCCAAGGCGGCATTTCATTTGTTGAATATAAACGCCGCCAAAACCAGCATCGGGAAGCCGAAATTCACGCGTTGCTTGATGTGCCCACTTTTATTGAGCGGGCAAAAGATATTTATGGCTATGACAATTTTATTTGTGATTCAGGTGGATCTCTTTGCGAAGTGGTTGATGTGGGCAACGCGGCTGATCCCGTTCTTAAAACGTTGGCCGAGCATTCGGTTTTGATTTATATTGAAGGCACGCCTGAACATGCCAAAATGTTGGTTGAGCGGTTTCGCAAAAACCCTAAACCCATGTATTATCAACCGGCTTTTCTAGACGCAAAATGGGCAGAATATAAAACCCTGAAAAATATTCAGAACGACAGTGATGTGGCGCCGGATGATTTTGCGGTGTGGGGATTTGAGCAATTGTTGCATCATCGCATTCCGCTGTATCGGAAGATCGCAGATCAATTTGG
>JAYUHQ010000021.1:0-7147 GCA_043766895.1 Aestuariivirga sp. | reverse complement strand
TGAAATTCGCGGCACACGCGCCATGCTGGCCACAATCCAGCGGGTTTATGAATCCTATGGCTTTGAACCCATTGAACAACCGTTTGTGGAATATACCGATGCGCTGGGCAAGTTTCTGCCAGATCAAGACCGGCCCAATGCCGGCGTGTTTTCATTTCAAGATGAAGATGAACAGTGGCTTTCGCTGCGCTATGATTTAACCGCGCCATTGGCACGGTTTTATGCAGAGAATAATCAAAAGCTGGCCAACCCATTTCGCAGTTATCGCCAAGGCTGGGTGTTCCGCAACGAAAAGCCAGGGCCTGGAAGGTTCCGGCAATTTATGCAGTTTGATGCGGATACCGTGGGCTCGAGTTCGCCCGCAGCAGATGCCGAAGTGTGCATGATGGCGGCCGATACGATGGAAGCGCTGGGTATTGCGCGTGGCTCGTATGTGATGAAGGTCAACAATCGTAAGATTCTCGACGGGGTCTTGGAATTGATTGGCCTTCAAGGAGAGGCAAATTATGGTAAGCGACTTTCCGTTCTGAGGGCTATCGACAAGTTAGACAAGTTTGCGGAAGTGGAAATTCAGAAACTTCTGGGAAAGGGCCGACGCGATGAGAGCGGCGCCTTCACTGAAGGTGCGGGGCTATCCGATCGACAAATCGAAGTGCTTGGTCGTACCTATCGCTTCTTCAAGAAAACCAAAGACAACGTATATTCTGTAAAAATCTATAAGAAATATCTGACGAAGTTTCTTGGAGTCTCAGATCTACCTTTGCCAATCGTTGAGGGATTAAGTGAGCTCGAGCAAATAAGAAAAATTGTGAGAGCTGCGGAGTATAACAAGGATCGTATCTATATCGACCCATCTGTCGTCCGCGGCCTTGAATACTACACTGGCCCTGTCTTCGAATGCGAACTCCTCATGGAAACCAAGGACGAAGACGGCAAGCCTGTGCGCTTTGGCTCGGTCGGTGGTGGTGGTCGTTATGATGATTTGGTGGCGCGTTTTACGGGCCAACAAGTTCCGGCCACCGGGTTTTCTATCGGTGTGTCTCGGCTTTATTCAGCATTGAAATTGGTGGGCAAGGCCACAACGCAAGATACACTTGCACCTGTCGTTGTCACTGTCATGGATAAAGAGCGGCAGGGCGATTATTGGAAATTTGTGCAACAACTTCGCGCAGGCGGCATTCGCGCTGAAATGTATATCGGTACATCAAACTTCGGCAAGCAGATGAAATATGCCGATAAGCGTTCGGCACCTTTGGTGATTATTCAAGGGGCTGATGAAAAAGCTGCTGGCCAAGTGACCATCAAAGATTTGCGCCTTGGTTCAGAAATGGCCGCAAACATTGAATCGCGTGAAGAATATGCTTCGCAACGTTTGGCACAGGTGACAGTGCCCGAGGCTGAACTGGTGGCACAAGTGAAGAAGATGTTGTCGCTGTGAAACCTCTTAATCGTCATCCCAACGAAAGTCGGGACCCAGACTTTCAACGCGCACCCCAGTTCAAAGTCTGGGTCCCGACTTTCGTCGGGATGACGGAAGAGAATTATTATGGCGGGTAGAACCTCCACCCAACGCGCCGCGCTTGAGCGCCAGAATGCTGCCATTATGGCGGTGTTTGAGCGTGCTGGCTTTGAGCAGATTGCGCCCGATATTATTCAGCCTGCTGATATTTTTCTGGAACGTTCGGGCGAAGATATTCGTGCGCGCACATTTGTGTTTAATGATCCTGAGGGAAACGAATTGTGCTTGCGGCCTGATCTTACTGTGCCTGCCTGCCGGTTTCATTTAAGCCATGCAGCAAAGCCAGAAGCCGAGGCACGTTATTCTTATCTTGGCCCAGCGTTTCGCTTTCCGGATGAAAAATTATCGCCACAAGAATTCACCCAAGCGGGGCTTGAATGGTTTGCTGCTGCTGATGCCGTTCATGCTGAAGCGCGAATTTTGAAACTGGCGATTTCGGCCTTGGAAGCCGCTGGTGCTTCGGGTTTGAAAGTAACTTTGGGTGATGTGGGACTGTTTGCCAGCTTGCTGGCCGATACCAAAATGCCAGAGCGGTGGCGCAGGCGATTGGCGCATCAATTCTGGCGGCCCGAGGCATTCAAAAATTTGCTGCACAGATTTGCCAAAGCCCGTTCACAAACACGTTCCAGCATTTCAGATGTGGTGGACAGTGTAACCGCTGATGCCCGCACGGCAGCTTCTGCCTGGATTGAAAAGAACAATGTTGTGATGCAGGGCACCCGCAGCCTTGATGACATTGCGGCACGGCTTTCAGAAAAAAAGCTTGATCGATCTGAAGCGCCTTTAAAGCCCGCATCCGTTGAGACGATTGAAAATTATCTCAACATTGAAGGTGGCGCTGTTGATGTGGTTGCTGCACTCAATGCGCTTCAGGCAGGGCCAGCTTATGCGCAATCTGTTTTGCATTACCAAAAGCGATTGGACGCCATGGAAGAACAGGGCTTGAACCCCAAGCGGTTTTTATTCTCGGCCAATTTTGGCCGCGAGATTGAATATTACACCGGCTTTGTTTTTCAAATCGAAGCGGTGATTGGCAATGAAGTTGTAAGCCTTGCTGGCGGCGGGCGTTATGATGAACTGCTTTCCGATTTGGGTGCGCCATCAAAAATCTCGGCCATTGGCTGTGCTATTCATACCGAACGTTTGGCCATGGTGCTGGCATGAGTGTGTTGACACTGGCCATCCCATCTAAAGGCCGCCTGATGGAACAGGCGCAGGGCTTGCTCGAAAAATCGGGCTTTCAGATTGAGCGCATTGGCTCTGATCGGGGTTATCGCGGGCGATTGCTTGGCATTGACGATGTTGAGATTGCGTTTTTATCGGCTTCCGATATTGCCGCAGCCTTGAAATCTGGCGAGGTTGATCTGGGCATTACGGGCGAAGATTTGTTGCGGGAGGCCATTGCCCCCGATAATAAAATTGCTGATATTGCGTTGCGCCTCAACTTTGGCCCGGCCAATGTTGTGGTGGCCGTGCCCGATTGTTGGCTTGATGTGGCCCAGATGGCGGATTTGGAAGATGTAGCCCAGCAGTTTTATAAAAGCCACGGGCGGCGGATGCGGGTTGCCACAAAATATCTGAATTTAACGCGGCGGTTTTTTGCGGCCCATGGCGTTGCCGGCTATCGCATTGTTGAAAGTTTAGGCGCCACCGAGGGTGCGCCTGCTGCTGGAAGCGCTGAATTAATTGTCGATATCACCACCAGTGGTTCAACCCTTAAAGCCAATGCTTTGAAGGTTTTGGATGATGGTTTGATCCTTTCTTCCTGCGCCGTGCTTGCGGGAACGGCACACGCTTTGATTGCAGAAAAGACTGAAAGCATTATCAAAGCGCTTCGAATACAACTTTCCAGCGCAAAATAAATACAGCCATAAATAAACCCAGTGGTTATTGCTCGCAGACATTGCACACAATTCCAATTCTTGTATTCTGTCCGAAAGTTAACAGAATTTGTCTTGGTTGAGCGCTCGACTGCTCAAATTGTTGCCTGCTCGGATTGGTATCGCCCCCGGTCCATTCTGACGCGTAGTAACGGTTTTGTCGCCTCTGCCGAGGGGGCCTGCAGGAAACTGCAGGCCCTTAATTTTTGGGCGCGTGGTGTGGCCTGTGTTGATGTTTAACCACAAGCAATGTGGGAACAGAAATGACAAGCAGAATAAACGCCAGCGGAATTGAAAACAAAAAGCCCACTTTGGCAAAGCCGATGGCCCCTAAAATGCCACCAATCAGATAGGAAAATACCAGTTGCAAAAGTGTTGCAAGCTTTTGCCAGTTGGGTTTGGCGTGTGGCAATTGTGAACCCAGCCAAAACAAGGCACGCCCGGTTTCAATGCCAATATCAGTGACCATGCCCGTTACGTGGGTGGTTCTTACCCGGGTTTTGGAAAGCTTGGTGATGGTGGCATTTTGCATGCCCATCAAACAGCACAAATATGCAATTTGAAGCGATACGCCCCAAGAGGCGGAAAATGAAAATCCCAAAAGTGCCAGTCCTTGCACCATGATGGGCAAGGCATATTGATGCCGAGAGCGCCCAACGCGCGACCATATCACAAGAAGTGAACTGAGCGTTGCGCCCACCACAAATGCCGCAATGGCGCTGAGTGCTGCTGCGGCAATGGCCAAGTGTCCATCTGCAATATTATCAGCAACTTGAGAGAGATAGCCCGTCATGTGAGATGTGTATTTGCCGATGGCAAAAAAGCCGCCGGCATTTACTGCGCCGGCAATTCCCGCCAAAAGTGTTGCTAAAATACGATCTGTCAACGCGGTGCGCCGGTGGGCCACCAAGGCTAAAGAGATGGAAAAAAAACTGCGTCGTTTGGTGCGGGGGCCATTGGCAAATGGTGCCGTTAAAGGATGTTGGTTTAATTCCATGCGCGTTTATGCAAAACCACGCGCTGCTTGGCAAGCCTGTCAGCATGTTTACACTTTGAAAACCAACGTTGCGTATCGAGGTTTTGTGCGGTGAAGCGCTTTATTGCATTCAAACTATTGCCAGACGCGCTATCTTTCAGCGCGAATCAACGGAGAAGTGCCATGTCTTTCAAGATCCTTGCCTCAGTGGCTTTTGTTTTTGCACAAGCCACGCTGGCCCAAGCCGCAGTGAAATGTGGCACAACGGCCCAAGGCTTCGATCACTTTTTAGCTCAGGTGAAAAAAGAAGCGGCAGGCCAAGGCATCAGCGGCCAAGCATTAGCGGTTCTTGATACAGTGCAATATGATGCATCAGTGATCAAAAGAGATCGTGGGCAAAATGTGTTTGCCCAAAGCTTTTTGCAATTTTCATCGCGCATGGCAACCGATGCACGCATTACCAAAGGCCGCGCTTTGATTGCGCAAAACAAGGCCACGTTTGATGCGGTTTATCAACACTATGGTGTGCCAGCCCCGGTGATCACCGCGTTTTGGGCCTTGGAAACGGATTTTGGTGCCGATATTGGTCATTCACCCACCGTGCAGTCTTTGGTGACATTGGCGTGGGATTGCCGACGGCCAGAAAAGTTTCGCCCGCAGATTATTCCGGCTTTAACGCTTATCCAAAAAGGTGATTTGTCTCCTGCCGAAATGCAAGGGGCTTGGGCAGGGGAGATTGGTCAAACGCAATTCATGGCCTATGACTATGCCACCAGCGGCGTTGATTTTGATGGCGATGGCCGGGTGAATTTGCGCGATTCAATTCCCGATGTCATTGCATCAACGGCAAACCTATTGAAAAAAGGCGGTTGGCTTGCGGGCCAGCCATGGTTGCAGGAAGTAAAGCTGACAGCCGATTTGCCGTGGGACAAAGCCGATTTGGCAATTTCTCTGCCGCGCGCGCAATGGGCCAAATGGGGCGTGGTTTCTGCCAGTGGCAAGCCTTTGAAAGCCGATGCGATGACGGCGGCCCTGTTATTGCCCATGGGCAAAGATGGGCCAGCATTTTTGGCCTTTCATAACTTTACCACGGCCTATTTGAAATGGAATGAAAGCTTGGTCTATTCCACCACGGCGGCCTATCTTGCCACACGCATAGCCAATGCAGCACCAGTCAGCCCCGGTCGTGCTGCTGTGCATGTGCCCACCTACGACCAAGTTGTCGCTTTGCAAAATGCGTTAACGGCGAAGGGTTATGATGTGGGCAAGTCTGATGGCAAAATTGGTTCTGGCACGCGCGCCGCGGTTAAGGCCGAGCAGCTTAAAATGGGTTGGCCAGCTGATAGCTATCCAACCCCGGAGTTTATTGCAAAACTGCTTGGCCAATAATCATTCAGCTGCCTTGGCCAAGCGTGGGGTTTCAACAACGCGCATGGGTGGATCTTGTGGTTTTGAACCAGAACCCGTGAAGAAGCCCGAGAGCTTTTCCATATAGATATAAAGCACTGGGGTTATAAACAGCGTCAATGCCTGTGAAACGATCAGGCCGCCCACCACGGCAATGCCCAAAGGCTGGCGCAGTTCAGAACTAGCACCCGTGGCAAGAGCGATGGGCAACGCACCCATCAATGCCGCAAGGGTTGTCATCATGATGGGCCTGAACCGCATCAGGCAGGCTTTGTGAATTGCGTCTTGGGCTGTCATGCCCTCGCGCCTTAGTTTTATGGCAACGTCGATCATCATGATGGCGTTCTTTTTTACAATGCCGATTAACATCAGCAAGCCGATGACAGCGATGATCGAAAGATCAAACCCACCAATATAAAGCGCAAACAATGCGCCAGCGGCGGCGGCTGGAAGGCCTGACAAAATTGTCAGCGGATGAATGAAGCTTTCATAGAGCATGCCGAGAATGAGATAGATCGTTACAATGGCGCCCAAGATCAACCAGCCTTGCCCAGCAGTTGAATCTTGGAAGGTTTTTGCTGAGCCATAATATCCGGTTGTGACACTGTTGGGCCAATTGAGATCGTTTTTCAATTTGGTCACTTCAGCTGTGGCTGTGCCCAAGGCAACACCTTGAGGCAGGTTGAACGATATGGTGACCGATGGCAGTTGGCCCAATTGGTTGATGGATAATGCGCCATTGCCGCGCTCAATACGCGAGAAGGCACCCAGCGGAATAAGCGTGCCAGTGGCCGATGCCACCTGCAAGGTTTGCAACCGTTCAGGAGACCAGTTGGTGTTGGGGTCAAGCTCAGCAATCACTGAAAAGCTGTTGCCGCCTGAATAGATTGTTGACACCTGTTGGCCGCCAAGGCCAGCATAGAGCGTTGAACGCAGCGTTGTTGAGCTAACACCAAGGGCTTGCATCTTTTCACGATCAATCACCAAATGTGCTTGTTGTGCGGTGTTCTGTGCATCGGAATTGACGTCAGCAAAAAAATCATGATCTTTGGTCATGGCATCAAGCAATTTGCCAGACCATAAATTCATCTGGTCATAATCCAAGGCTTGCACCACCAGTTGGTTGGCGCTGGCACCTGGCCTTGCACCAATTGACAAGTTTTGCGTGGGGTTGGCATTTGCGGTAATGCCGGGAATGCTGTTTAAAATTTTGCGCAAGTCTGTCAGCACTTGTTGCAAATTGCCGCGTTGGTCTTTGGGCTTTAACTCAACAAACATGCGGCCAGAGTTCATGGCGCCAGTGTTTGAACCCACAGTTGATGCCACATGGGCAATGCCCGGATATTCGCTGACTTTTGCGGCAAG
>JAYUHQ010000020.1:0-2681 GCA_043766895.1 Aestuariivirga sp. | reverse complement strand
GCCTGCGGCGCGAACGATCAGCCGGAAGGCTTGGTGTTTCATCACCAGCAAGAGCACGTTTTACCCGGCGCAAAATAACTGATCGCTCTTTATCTGTGGCGGCACCTTGCAACGTGCTGTGCAAATCATTCAAAACCATTTGCGTTTCGTTGTTCCAATCAGGCTGGGCCACAACTGCATGGTCAATACGTGGCGAAATTTGCCCTGCAACCAACACTGCCGTTTGGCCTGACAGATCATAAACCTCGTCTAACGCGGGCCGAATAATGCGGTCTGCCGGAACAAGCTTGTCTTGAATATCGGCCACCATGGCCAATTGTCGTTCGTTTTCACCATGGGTTAAAAACAGTGTTTTCAAGATTGGCAGACGGCTTTCAATCCAATGTTCAAGCTCTGGCCCATCGGCATGGCCCGAATAATCGCCCACAGTGCGAATAGCTGCTGCCACCTGAATCTCTTCGCCCATAATGCGCACAATTTTTTGGCCCGCTTGCAATTGCGCGCCCAAAGATCCAGCAGCTTGAAAGCCAACCAACATCACCGTGGTTGACGCCTGAAACAGGTGGTTGCGCAAATGATGGCGAATGCGGCCAGCCTCACACATGCCTGAAGCCGCAATAACAATGTAAAAGCCTTTAAATGTGTTGATGGCCTTGCTGTCATCCACACTTTCTGTTGCGTGCACCAAAGGTGAAGTGAAGGCATGCATCAAAGCATCACCATTTTGCAATTCACCGGCATGTTTACGAAACACCGCAGAGGCTTTGTTGGCCAAAGGTGAATCAATAAAAATTGTGGCCGAAGGGGCCAGACTGTTGTCCATCAGATAAATAATATCGGTCAAAACCTCTTGCGTGCGTTCCACTGCAAATGATGGAATAAGCAAGGCCCCGCCGCGTTTTGCTGCCGCATTCAATTCCGTTGCTAAAAGTTCGCGGCGTTTTTCGGGCGTGCGTTCAAAACGATCGGTGCCACCATAGGTCGATTCACAAATCACATAGTCCCAGTTTGTGGGGCTTACAGGGTCGCGTTCCAACATTTTATTGTCAGGCCCAATATCACCTGAAAATAACAACCGTGTGGGCTTCTGGCCATGCTGTTCAATTTCAATTTCGATGGACGCCGAGCCCAACAAATGCCCCGCATTCCAATAGCGCGCGCGAATGCCTTTTGCGGGGCTGAACCATGTTTCAAATTCAACACTGGAAAAATGTTGCAAACTGGCCGTGGCATCTTCAACTGTATAAATCGGCTCAACCGCAGGAATGCCTTTGCGTTCGTTGCGGCGATTGAGTTGTTTGACTTCCATATCTTGAATGAAGCCAGAGTCAGGCAACATGATTGAACACAAATCAATTGTTGCGGCCGTGCAATGAATTTTGCCCTTAAAGCCATGCTTGGTAAGTTTTGGAATAACCCCTGTATGATCAATATGGGCGTGCGTTAAAAGCATGGCATCAAGACCCGCGGGCTCAAACGGAAATGGCCGATGGTTAAGCTGATCCATAGTTTTGGAACCTTGGAACATGCCACAATCGACCAACACTTTTGCCTGTTCGGTTTCGATGAGATAGCAAGACCCTGTCACTGTGCGCGCGGCACCATGAAATTTTAAAAGAATGCTCATGCGGTTGTCTCCGGAACATGTAAACCGCGCGCCACCAGCGCATCCCATGCCTGTTGTGGTGTATCAGCGAAGGTGAACAATTCGAGATCGCTGGGTTTGATCAATTTTTCCAAAGCGAAATGTTGAAAGTTAATGGCCGAATTCCAAAATTTTGAATCAAACAAAACCACAGGCAAAGCCTTGGTCATCTTGCCCGTTTGGCGCAGCGTTAAAAGCTCGAACAATTCATCCAACGTTCCAAATCCACCCGGAAAAACCACGAGGCCCGCGGCCCGCATTGCAAAATGCATTTTGCGCATGGCGAAATAATGAAACCTGAACGTCAGCTCTGGCGAAGAATAAGGGTTGGGCTGCTGTTCCATCGGCAGCGTAATATTATAACCAATGGTCAATGCGCCTGCATCATATGCGCCGCGGTTGGCGGCTTCCATAATGCCGGGGCCGCCGCCGGTGGCAATCACATTTAACCGTGGCCCGTGGTTATTTGATTTGGCACCACCCCTTTCAGAACAAAGCTGGGCAAAGGCACGGGCACTTTCATACCACCCGTTATTGTCATTTTCTCTCACCCGCGCCGACCCAAACACCACAATTGTGCTTTCAATATTTTGCCGTCGCAAGCTCTCTTCGGCCTTCATATATTCCAGTTGAAAGCGAATGCCGCGGGTTGAATCGCCAAGCAGAAAATCTGCATCAAGGGCAGGCAACCTGAATGCAGGATTGTCCATCTGCGCCAGATTGGAAGGGGGTTTGAACAAATCGGCTCCTGAGGTCATGTGCAACAGCTAAACGCAAAAACCCGGCCATTCAAGGCAGATCAGTGAACACCACGAAGCGAATTGCCGATATATTGAAAAAACCCGGGGTGATACCAAACCGCTGAAGCCCCTGAAATTGGAACCGTTTCAATTTTGTCATTCTCGATTTTACGAACGGCATCAACAAGCAATTCAAGTGCGGCGGCTGTTTGTAAGTAGGGATAGGTTACAAAACTGTCTTGCGTGTCAGGTTGGATTGTCGCTTGCGCGATGATGTTGCCCGTATCAATGCCCTC
>JAYUHQ010000019.1:0-18840 GCA_043766895.1 Aestuariivirga sp. | reverse complement strand
TGGACTGAACTTGACATCTGGCAATATATCGCCCGCGAAAACATCCCCATTGTGCCTTTGTATTTTGCCGCTGAACGCCCGGTGGTGGAGCGCGATGGGCAATTGATTATGGTGGATGATGCACGCATGAAAATGTTGCCCGGTGAAACACCGGTGATGAAGAACATTCGCTTCCGCACCTTGGGCTGTTATCCCTTAACCGGTGCCATTGAATCCAATGCCACAACGCTGAACGATATTATTGAAGAAATGTTGGTAGCCACATCATCAGAGCGCCAAGGGCGCGTTATTGATAAGGATGCATCCGCCAGCATGGAAAAGAAAAAACAAGAGGGATATTTCTGATGAGCCGCTTTGTTGAATTTCAGGGTGGCGATGTTGATGCTTTTCTGGCTGAGCAGGAAAACAAAGATCTTTTGCGCTTTATCACCTGCGGGTCGGTGGATGATGGCAAATCCACGCTGATTGGGCGGCTGCTTTACGAATCTAAAATGCTGTTTGAAGATCAGCTGACAGCATTGGAAGCCGATTCCAAAAAGCTTGGCACACAAGGCGGCAACTTAGATTTTGCGCTTCTGGTTGATGGGCTTTCTGCCGAACGCGAACAGGGCATCACCATTGATGTGGCGTATCGCGCCTTCACCACGGCGCGGCGCAAATTTATTGTGGCTGATACGCCGGGCCATGAACAATATACGCGCAACATGGCAACGGGTGCTTCCACCGCCGAACTTGCCATCATTTTGATTGATGCGCGCAAAGGTGTTTTGACCCAAACGCGGCGCCACAGCTTTATTTGCAAATTGTTGGGCATTCGCCATTTGGTGTTGTGCATCAACAAAATGGATTTGGTGAATTTTTCACGCGAAACGTTTGAAACTATCGAAGCCGATTATCGCAAATTCGCACATGATCTTGGCATCACTTCTGAAATCAAGGTCATTCCGGTTTCGGCTTTGATGGGCGATAATATGATTGAGCGATCAGCCCATATGCAATGGTATCAAGGGCCTACATTGATGGGGCATTTGGAAACTGTTCCGGTGGGTGATGATGCAAAATCAAAACCATTTCGTTTGCCTGTGCAATGGGTGAACCGGCCCGACCAAAACTTTCGCGGCTTTGCCGGCACTATTGCCTCGGGAATTGTAAAACCCGGCGACAAGGTGAAAGTTTTACCATCAGGAAAAACCTCCACCGTTACTCGCATTGTCACCCAAGATGGCGATTTGCCCCAAGCGGAAGCTGACCAAGCCATAACGCTCACATTCGCCGATGAAGTCGACGTAAGCCGTGGCGATGTGATTTGCGCCGCCCAAAGCCCTGTTGAAGTGTCTGATCAATTTGAAGTGCAAGTCTTGTGGATGGGTGATGAGCCCATGTTGCCGGGCCGGGCTTATATCATCAAATCTGCCACTAAATCTTTGCCGGGCACGCTTGATAAATTAAAATATAAAATCAACGTCAACACCTTGGAACACGTGGCCGCCGAAACTTTGGCGCTGAATGAAATTGGCATTTGTAATTTAGAGCTGAATGGCCCGCTGGCATTTGAGGCTTATGAGGCAAACAAGCCTCTGGGTTCATTCATCATCATTGATCGGTTTTCCAACACCACGGTTGGTTTTGGTCTGATCAAATTTGCGCTTCGTCGTGCGGCCAATATTCATTGGCAGGCGATGGATGTGAACAAGGTTTCGCGCGCGGGGCTGCTCAAACAAAAGCCAACCGTGTTGTGGTTCACCGGGCTTTCAGGGGCTGGCAAATCCACCATTGCCAATCTGGTTGAAAAGAAACTTCATGCGCGTGGCCACCTGACCTATTTGCTGGATGGTGATAACGTGCGCCACGGCCTCAATCGCGATCTTGGCTTTACCGATCAAGACCGCGTTGAAAACATCCGCCGCGTGGGCGAAGTTGCAAAACTGATGACAGATGCTGGCCTCATTACACTTGTGTCCTTCATCTCGCCGTTCAGATCTGAACGCATGATGGCGCGTGAGTTGGTGGGCCAAGGCGAGTTTTTAGAAGTGTTTGTTGATACAACACTGGATGAAGCTGAAAAACGTGATGTGAAAGGGCTTTATGCCAAAGCGCGGCGCGGGGAATTGAAAAACTTCACCGGCATTTCATCGCCCTATGAAGCGCCAGAACATCCAGAACTGCGTGTTGATACAGGTGTGTTGTCGCCTGAGGATGCAGCAGAACAGGTTGTGGCGTTGCTCATCAAGCTGGGGCGGATTTAACTTTTTAAAGCCGCTGCGGCTCTGGCTAGTTTTTCAATCTCGTCCCATTGGCCTTCGTTCACCATGGCCTTGGGTGCCATCCACGAGCCACCCAAAGTGATCACATTGGAAAGCTTTAAATAGCTTGGTGCCAAAGCAACTGTGATGCCGCCTGTGGGGCAGAATTTGATTTGCGGCAAGGGCGACGCTAGGCTTGCCAAATAGGGTGCGCCGCCTGCAGGTTCAGCGGGAAAAAATTTTTGAATAGCATAGCCCCATTCCAAAAGCGCCATGGCTTCGCTGGCTGTGGCAGCACCGGGTAAAAGCGCAATGTCTTCATCTTCAGCAGCGCCTAAAAGCTTGCCCGTGGAGCCCGGAGATACTGCAAACACACAACCTGCCTTGCGTGATTGACGCAACTGTTGTGGGGTTAGCACTGTGCCCGAACCGACGATTGCGCCTTCCACTTCAGCCACAATGGCCTTGATGCAATCGAGTGCTGCATCGGTGCGCAAGGTAATTTCCAAAACCGGCAAACCGCCTCTCACCAAAGCCCGCGCCAAGGGCACAGCGTCTTTCACATTCTCAATCACCATCACCGGAACAACGGGGGCTTTGAGAAGAGATGCTTCCAAACCTTTTTGCGGATTTTTCTTGGGCATATTAATTTACTCCAAATATCGATGCGCCATGATCAGCAGCGCCAACACGTTGACGGAAGGATTTGAACAACTCGCGACCAACACCCTGTTCATTGGCGGAAAGATCCACTTGAACCGGCACACGCGCGGCAAACTCTGTGGCATCACCGATAATTTTCAATGTGCCTTTGATGGCATCCAAACGAATGATGTCACCATCCCGCAGTTTAGCAATGGGGCCACCATCGGCAGCCTCAGGGGTTACATGAATAGCCGCTGGCACTTTGCCTGATGCGCCCGACATGCGGCCATCGGTGATTAAGGCCACGCGATAGCCCAAATCTTGCAACACGGCCAAGGGCGGCGTCATGCGATGAAGTTCAGGCATGCCATTGGCTTTGGGGCCTTGGAAGCGCACCACGGCGATCACATCTTTATGAAGCGCGCCTGCCTTGAAGGCTTCATGCAATTCTTCTTGGCTGTGGAACACGCGGCACGGCGCTTCAATCACATGGCGATCAGGCGGGATTGATGATGATTTTATCACCGCGCGGCCCAACGGGCCTTCAAGCACATTCAATCCGCCCGTGGCTTGGAAGGGTTCGGCAACACCACGCAACACCGAAACATCGCCAGAGGTTTTTGCAGCGTCGCGCCACGTGATTGCGCCATCAGCATCTAAGGCTGGCTCTTTCAGATAGTTTGAAAGGCCCTGCCCCATAATGGTGGTTACATCTTCATGCAGAAAACCGCCCTGCAACAATTCGCCCATCAGGAAGCCCATGCCGCCTGCTGCGTTAAAGTGGTTCACATCGGCTTTGCCGTTGGGGTAAATCCGCGTGAGCAAGGGAATAACATCCGAAAGATCGGCAATATCATCCCAGGTTAAAACAATGCCTGCTGCTGCGGCCATGGCCACAGCATGCATGGTGTGGTTGGTGGAACCACCGGTGGCCAAAAGCCCCACAACACCGTTGACCACGGCCTTTTCATCATAAATTTTGCCGATGGGTGTGTATTGATTTCCCAAGGTCGAAATAGACAGTGCTTGCTTGGCCGAAGCTTTGGTAATTTCATCACGCAGCGCTGTGCCCGGATTAACAAAAGTTGAGCCCGGCAGGTGCAGACCCATAATTTCCATCAACATCTGATTGGAATTGGCCGTGCCATAAAATGTGCAGGTGCCGGGGCCGTGATAGGCTTGGGATTCGGCTTCAAGCAATGTTGCCCGATCAACTTTGCCCATGGCATAAAGCTGGCGGATTTTGCCTTTTTCATCGTTGGAAAGACCTGATGTCATGGGCCCGGCGGGAATGAACACGGCGGGCAAATGGCCAAAGGTTAAAGCGCCAATAATCAGCCCCGGCACAATTTTATCGCACACGCCCAAATACACTGCCGCATCAAACATCTGGTGTGAAAGGCCAACTGCTGTTGCCAAGGCAATCACATCGCGCGAAAACAGCGAAAGCTCCATGCCTGTTTCGCCTTGGGTTACGCCATCACACATGGCGGGAACGCCGCCTGCCACTTGGGCTGTGCCGCCGGCTTGGCGCGCGGCTTCACGAATAATATTGGGGTAATGTTCAAAAGGCTGGTGGGCCGAAAGCATATCATTAAACGACGTGATGATACCAAGGTTTGGGCCGTTGCCATTGCGCAATGCGTTTTTATCTTCAACACCGCAGGCGGCAAACCCGTGGGCGATGTTGGCACAGCCCAAAGCTTTGCGTTTGGGTTTGTTGTCAAAGGCCTTGGCGATTTTATCAAGATAACGGCTGCGCGAATCGGCACTGCGTTTTTTGATATTTTCAGTAACGGCAGAAATTGCTCTGTGTACGGACATTACACCCTCACGGACACCAATAAAGTTGAATTGATTTTTCTGAATTTAAAACAGCCCGCACTGGCATTTCGAATTGATCAGACCCTGTTAAAGCCTTTTCAAGCGTGGCCATTTTATCTTGGCCCTGAATGTGAAGCACCACAGTTTTGGCAGCAAGCAAGCGCGGCAGCGTAAACGTTAAGCGCGGCTCACCTGAACCGGGGGCAGAAATTGCAACAATCGCAGCCGACGTTTCAGGATCAATAGCTTCCTTCAAATGGTCGCCACCGGGAAAAAACGAAGCGGTGTGGCCATCATTGCCCATGCCCAGAACCACCACATCAAAGGCCGCAATCTGGGCCACTTGGGCATTTTGAAACAGCGGCACAAATTTGGCTTGTGCGGCTGCATTCACACACAGCGATTGTTTTACCAGCCGCGCATTGGAACGATCGCTGGTTTCAGGCACTTGGCGTTCATCCACCAAGGTGATGGTAACTTTGGCCCAATCCAGCTTCTGTTGCGACAAAGCCGCAAAGAAGGCTTGTGGCGTGGTGCCGCCTGATACCGCAATGACGGCAGAATTTTTATTGTGAATTTCTTCGCGCAAAATAGCACCCACATCTTGGGCCAAGCGTTTGGCCAAAACCTCTGGGTTTTGAAACAGGCGGCGTTCAGCAATCATGACGATTGTGGCTCATACCATGTGCGATGATCACGCTCGATCAACGAAATGGCCGCTGTTGGGCCCCATGAGCCTGATTGATAGGGCTTGGGCGCTTCGCTTGAATCTTTCCACGCCTGCAAGATTGGGTCAACAAAGCGCCAAGCGGCCGCCACTTCATCGCGGCGCATGAACAGGGTTTGATTGCCGCGCACAACGTCCATCAACAACCGCTCATAGGCTTCTGGCTGACGGGTGGTGAAGGCTTCAGCAAAACTCATATCCAATGGCACATATTTAAAGCGCAAGCCGCCGGGGCCTGGCTCTTTCACTGAAAGCCACAGCTTCACGCCCTCATCGGGCTGCAAGCGAATAACCAAGCGGTTGGGCAGCAATGCGCCAGCGCTGGCCTTAAACACATTGAAGGGAATGGCTTTGAATTCTACCACAATTTCTGAAACGCGTTCGCCCAACCGTTTGCCGGTGCGCAGATAAAACGGCACATTGGCCCAACGCCAAGAATTCATCTCGGCTTTCAAGGCCACAAAGGTTTCAGTTTTGGAATCGACGTTGCCAAGTTCTTCCAAATATCCGGGCAGTTGACCATTGGCTGATGGCCCGCCTTTATATTGGCCACGCACAACCATTTGGTCCATGTCTGCTGGCATGATGGGTTTGAGCGACTTTAACACTTTCAACTTTTCATCGCGAACCGCGTCAGCTTCCATGGAATTGGGCGGCTCCATCGCCACCAAACACAAAAGCTGTAAAATGTGGTTTTGCACCATATCGCGCAGCGCGCCTGATGTATCATAATAGCCAGCGCGGCCTTCAACGCCCAAAGTTTCAGCCACAGTAATTTGCACATGGTCAACATGGGTGCCATTCCACAAGGGTTCAAACAGCGCGTTGGCAAAGCGCAGGGCCATAAGGTTTTGAACGGTTTCTTTGCCCAAATAATGATCAATGCGATAAATTGAAGGTTCAGGAAAAACCTTGCCAATGGCATTGTTCAATTCATCAGCTGATGCGCCATCTTTGCCCAAAGGCTTTTCAACCACCACGCGCGATTTTGGCGTAACCAAATTATGATTGCCAAGGCGCTCACATATCGGCCCGAACAGATCAGGCCCTACCGCCAGATAAAACACGCGCACGCGTTCGTGATGGTCCGCAAGGGCTTCTTCGAGCAGCGGCCAGCCATCATCTTTGCTGGCTTCGGCTTGCACATAAGACAAGCGCGCCAGAAAACGCGCCAAGGTTTCTGGCCTTTGCAGCTCGGGCTCTACATGGGCTTCAACCGCGGTTTTGGCAAAGGCGCGGTATTCATCATTGCTCATGGCGCGGCGTGATGTGCCGATGATTTCTGCTTCGGGTGGAATTTGGCCTTGTTCATCGCGATGAAACAACGCTGGAATAAGCTTGCGCTGGGCAAGATCGCCCGTGGCACCAAACACCACAAGATCGAAAGGCTCTACCGGAATAATGCGGGCGCTCATAAGTTTCCTTCAGGTGTTATTGGCAGTTGGGGGCCGATCTACATGGTTTAGTGAGCAGTTGCAACAAAACAGCCAGTTTGGTTGGGGCTGGTGTCAGGCATCCAAATCTTGCAATTCGCGCAACAGCTTGTTTTCCATTGCCTTGCCGAATGCCAAAATGTTCACGGCCGGTTCGATAAAAGCGCCGGGGCCACCCATCACCTGGGTTCGGTAATAGTCTTCGATGTGTTCAGAGCCTTCGATGATGGGCAAGCCGTTAATGGTAATGCTGTGGGCCAAGGTTAAGGCCCGCGCGGTGGCCACGTCGCCGCCCTCATTGTCTTGGCCATCGCCAGACACATCAATCAGCTTGCGCCGTGTGGGGTTTGGAAATGCCTGCAACAGATCACCGCAAAATAAAAGGGCGGCGGCCAAGCCGGTGCCGCCAAGGCTCCACCGCCGTGGCTGGGTTTCAATGGCTTTGGCCGCGGCCTCAATGCTGGAGCCATCGACCAAGAGATGCCAATCCAATGTAACAACTTGAGTTTTGGCGGTTGACCATTGCACCAGACTGATGGCTACTTTTTGCTCGGGCCCCGATTGAATGTAATGCAACGTTAGCGGATTTCGCAACGCCTGCGCTATGCCACCCATTTGCAGTTGATAGTCACCCTCATCAACGCTTGAAGACACATCAACTGCAAAGATAAGTGCCAAGTCAACGCCGATACCGGTTTTGCCAGCCGCCATTGCAAGTCTCCTTCGCGCAAAGCTTAGGCAGTAAGCCCGCCAAAATCAAATTTCGTTCGCCAAGCCAGATTGATTGCGTGCGCGTGAAAGCTTTGTTATCAGGACGAAAGGGGTATTCAAATGATTTTATGTTGTGGCGAAGCGCTGATTGATTGCCTGCCGCGCAAGGGCGCAGATGGGGCTGATGTTTTTCAACCGGTCAACGGCGGCTCGGTTTATAATACCGCCATTGCGCTGGGGCGTTTGGGCCATGATGTTGGTTTGTTTGCTGGCATATCCACCGACTTTTTTGGCGATAGTTTGCGCGAAGGCTTAAAAGCCTCGCATGTGTCGCATAAATATTTACGCAGCAAAGACCTGCACACCACGTTGGCTTTGGTAAAGCTGACAGATGGTCATGCGCGCTATTCGTTTATTGATGATGCATCAGCTGGCCGCATGTTGGTGAAAGCCGATTTGCCAAAACTGCCCGCAACCGTTACCGCATTGCATTTTGGTTCCATCAGCCTGATCCCTGAACCCTGTGGCTCAACCTATGAAACCTTGATGAAGCGAAATGCCAAAACCAAAGTGATTTGTCTGGATCCAAACATTCGCCCCACCGTGATCAAAGATAAAAAGAAGCATATTGCGCGTTTGTATCGCTTGATGGCGATGGCCGACATTGTAAAAATTTCTGATGAAGATGTGAGATATATGACAGGGTCTGATGATCTGGCCAAGGCTGGAAAATCGTTCTTGCGCAAGGGTGCCAAGCTGGTGGCCATCACCAAGGGGGGCGAGGGTTGTGCGGTGTTCAGCAAAACAATTTCCATCACCGCTGATGCGCCAAAAGTAGAAGTGGCAGACACGGTGGGGGCTGGCGACACGTTCACCGCAGGCATGTTGTTTTATTTGAGCAGCCAATCATTGCTCAACAAAAAATCCATTGCCGCACTGACTGGGGAACAAATTCGCGCCGCCGTTGCTTATGCCATGCGTGCGGCAGCCGTTACGGTTTCGCGCGTGGGGGCTGATCCGCCATGGGCTGCTGAAATGGCCCTCTGAGATGGCATGAACTTTCCTGTCGACGATATAATACCCGAATTAAAGGCCGCGCTAAGTTCGCGGCCTTGCGCTATTTTGGTGGCTGAACCGGGGGCTGGTAAAACCACGCGGGTGCCTTTGGCGCTTTTGAACGAAGCTTGGGTAAAGGCCAAAAAAATTGTGATGTTAGAGCCGCGTAGGCTTGCGGCGCGCGCGGCAGCAACGCGCATGGCGCAAACGTTGCAAGAAGATGTTGGCCAAACGGTTGGGTATCAGGTGCGGCTCGAGCGTAAAATTTCCAAAGCCACCCGCATTGAAGTTGTAACCGAAGGCATTCTGACACGGCGCTTGCAGAACGATCCTGAATTATCCGACACTGCGCTGGTGATTTTTGATGAATTTCACGAACGCAGTTTGGATGGCGATTTGGCGCTCGCACTTTGTCTGGATGTGCAGGCTGGCTTGCGGCCTGATCTTAAAATCTTGGTCATGTCCGCAACGCTTGATGTTGAAACACTCAAAACCAAATTGGGTGATGCGCCCGATATCACTGCCAAAGGCCGCATGTTTCCGGTTGAAACGCGCTATCTTGATAAAGCCTCGCGCCAATCGATCGTGACTGATGTAACCCGCGCCACTTTGCGCGTGGCCCATGAGGTGAAAGGCAGCCTGTTGGTGTTTTTACCAGGCGAAGGTGAAATTCGCCGTGTGGCAACTGAGTTGGAAAAGGCGGGCCTTGGCCCTTCAACCCACATCCGCCCACTTTATGGGGCGATGGCTTTGGCTGATCAAGACCTAGCGATTAAACCTTCACCCGTGGGCATTCGCAAAGTCGTTCTGGCCACAACGATTGCTGAAACATCGCTCACCATTGATGGCATTGAAGCGGTGGTGGATTGCGGCTTCAAACGCGCGCCGCGGTTCGACCCAGCATCAGGCATGACAGCGCTTGAAACCATTCGTGTTTCTTCTGCATCGGCCGAACAGCGCAAAGGCCGGGCTGGTCGCTTGGGGCCAGGCTATTGTTACAGGCTATGGCCCGAAGAAGAAATGCGCAGTTTGAAAGCCCATGATGAGCCTGAAATTCGCGTGGCTGATTTATCATCACTGGTTTTGGAAATGGCCCATTGGGGTGTTGGCGCGCGTGATGGTTTGCCGTGGGTTGAAGCGCCGCCAGCGGGCGCATTTGCCCAAGCCCAAGATTTGTTAAAGGCGCTTGGTGCGCTAGATCACACCAACGCCATCACGGCGCATGGCAAAGTTATGGCGAAACTGCCCCTACATCCGCGGCTTTCGCATATGGTGGTTGCGGCCAAGAACCTCGGTTCAGGCACACGCGCGGCTGAACTTGCGGCGCTGTTATCAGAACGTGATGGCTTGCCGCGCGATGCGCCGATTGATGTTGAACAGCGGCTTTTATATATTCGTGGTGCGGCGCGTGATCGTATCAAACAAACCCAAAAACAAATTATTTCTTTGGCAAATGTATCGGCTGATACAACAGACCTGAGTGCTGGCGTCATGGTGGGCTTTGCCTATCCTGATCGCATTGCACAGCGGCGCGGCGGCCATGGCCGCTTTCGCATGGCCAGTGGTGCTGGTGCCCTTGTTGCGGCTCATGATGGATTGGCCAAGGCTGATTTTATTGCCATTGCCACGCTGGATGGCGGGCAAGCCGATGCAAAAGTGCAATTGGCGGGTGAGCTTTCAGAAGCAGATCTTTTTCAATATTTTTCAGAAAATATCAAAACCAAAGCATCCGTGTTTTGGGATAATAAAACCAACAGCGTCAGTGCGGCCACCATCACCGGCCTTGGCGCTTTGGTGCTTTCCGAAAAGCCACTCAGCACGCCAGCGCCTGATGAAATTGCCCTTGCCATGGCGCAAGGTGTTGCGGCCATGGGGCTTTCATCTCTGCCGTGGAATGATGCTGCACACATGTTCCGTGCACGGATTAATTTTTTATATCGCGTGATGCCTGATGCGGGTTGGCCCGATTTATCGGATGAGACTTTGAAAGCAACGGCGCATAATTGGCTGTTGCCCTATCTTTCCGGCATAAGCCGCAAATCGCATTTAGAGCGATTGGATATGATGGTGATTTTGCGTGGCTTGATTCCGCATGAGCTTTTATCACGGCTGGAAAAACTGGCCCCTGCACGCATGGAAGTTCCCGGCGGTGGGCATTATAAAATTGATTATGATGTTGAAGGTGATCCGGTGTTGCGGGTGCGTTTGCAGGAAATGTTTGGCATGACTTCAGCGCCACAAATTGCTGATGGTCGCGCCCGCTTGAAAATTGAATTGCTCTCGCCCGGTGGAAAGCCGGTGGCCATTACCCAATCTCTCGAAACATTCTGGGTGAATGGCTATCCCGATGTGCGCAAAGACATGCGCGGGCGATACCCCAAGCAATTCTGGCCGGAAGACCCGCTGACAGCACAAGCCGTGGCCCCACGGCGATTGCGTTGAACATGCGTGATGGTTGAGCAATTTTCACGGATTGCGCGCGAGCACCAAGCGTTCCATACCATAGATAGGGAGTTGCCCATGTCTGCACTTTTAAACGCGATTAGCGAAGAACTTGAGGCCATACGCGCGGCTTCACTGTGGAAAACTGAGCGGCAGATTAAAACCGCCCAAGGGCCAGATATTGGCGTTGCTGGCCCACGCCATGTGTTGAATTTTTGTGCCAATAATTATTTGGGGCTGGCCAATCACCCCGCATTAATTGCCGCTGCCAAACAGGCGTTGGATAGCCATGGCCTTGGCATGGCCTCAGTGCGCTTTATTTGCGGCACAACCGATTTGCACCGCGCGTTAGAGCAACGCATTGCCCAGTATGTTGAGATGGAAGATTCAATTCTATTCGCAGCTTGCTTTGATGCCAATGGTGCGGTGTTTGAACCGCTGTTTGGTGAGCAAGATGCGATCATTTCAGACAGCTTGAACCACGCCTCCATCATTGACGGCATCAGGCTTTCAAAAGCCAAGCGCTATCGCTTCGCCAATAGCGATATGAATGATTTGGAAAAGAAGTTGCAAGCTGCAAAAGCCGAAAATGCGCGGCGCATCGTAATCGTGACGGATGGCGTGTTTTCGATGGATGGCTATTATGCCAATCTTGCTGATATTCGAAAATTGGCTGATAAATTTGATGCATTGATTATGGTGGATGATTGCCACGCCACGGGCTTCACCGGCCCTAAGGGGCGCGGCACGCCTGCCCGCGCCAATGTTAAAGTTGATATTCTCACCGGAACTTTGGGCAAGGCTTTGGGGGGTTCGGCTGGCGGATATGTTGCTGCGGCCAAACCGATTGTGGATTTGTTGCGCCAGCGCGGGCGGCCTTATTTATTCTCCAACGCCTTGCCGCCGGCCATTGTCGCGGCGTCGATCAAAGCCATTGATCTGGCCGAGGCGGGCGATGATTTGCGCGACAAGCTTGCCGCCAATGCCAAGGCCTTTCGCAAAGGCTTAAGCGATGCTGGTTTTAAACTTTTGGCGGGCGAACACCCGATTATCCCTGTGATGTTGGGCGAAGCAGAATTGGCCCAAAAGCTTGCGGCAAAGCTTTATGAGAAGGGCATTTATGTGACAGGCTTTTTCTTCCCCGTGGTGCCCAAAGGCCAAGCCCGCATTCGCACGCAAATGTCTGCCGCGCACACGCCAGACCATATCAAAACCGCCATCGCTGCCTTCACGCAAGCGGGCCAAGAATTAGGAGTGATCTGATGCGCGCTTTAGTCAAAGCCAAAGCCGAAGAGGGGCTCATTCTTCGTAATGAACCAACGCCACAAATCGGCGTTGATGATATTCTGATTAAAGTTGCCAAAACCGGAATTTGCGGCACCGATTTGCACATTTGGAAATGGGATGAGTGGGCACAAAAAACCATTCCTGTGCCCATGGTGGTGGGCCATGAATTTGCAGGCGTGGTGGTTGATGTGGGCAGCCATGTGCGCACAGTGAAGGTGGGAGACAGGGTTTCAGGCGAAGGCCATTTGATTGGCATGAAAAGCCGCATGGCGCGGGCTGGCCATTTTCATTTGGATCCGGAAACCAAAGGTGTGGGTGTGAATGTGCCCGGTGCTTTTGCTGAATATCTCAAAATTCCGGCCTTCAACGCCATCCATTTGCCGCCCGAAGTGGATGATGAAATTGGCGCCATACTCGATCCACTCGGCAATGCCGTTCACACAGCCCTTTCTTATGATCTGGTGGGCGAAGATGTGTTGATCACTGGCGCTGGCCCCATTGGCATCATGGCTGCCGCCGTGTGCCGCCATGTGGGGGCGCGCCATGTGGTGGTGACAGACGTGAATGATTATCGTTTGGAACTGTGCAACCAAGTGGCAGATGCCGTGACCGTAAATGTGGCCAATGAAGATTTAAAATCGGTGATGGAAAAAATTGGCATGCGCGAAGGTTTTGACATTGGTTTGGAAATGTCTGGTGCACCTTCAGCGTTTGAGCAGATGACCAAGCACCTGATCATGGGCGGCAAAATCGCCATGCTGGGCATTCCATCGGGCAAAATGCCGGTGGATTGGAACACCATCATCTTCAAAGCGCTGACCATCAAAGGCATCTATGGCCGCGAGATGTTTGAAACCTGGTATAAAATGATAGCCATGCTGCAATCAGGGTTAGACGTGCGCAAAGTGATCACCCACCGCATGAAAGCGGCGGATTATGCAACAGGGTTTAACCTGATGAAACAGGGAAGCTGTGGGAAAGTGGTTTTGGATTGGGGTTGAAAATGAAAGCCAAGCGTAAAACCATCGCACCTGTATCGCCAGGGGAAATGCTTGAAGAGGAGTTTCTGGCTCCCTTGGCTATGACGAAATATCGTCTTGCTAAAAGCATCGGCGTTCCAGCCCAACGCATTGGCGATATTATCTCCGGCAAGCGCGGCATTAGTGCTGATACAGATTTGCGCCTTTGCCGGTTCTTTGGGCTTTCAGATGGTTGGTGGCTGCGCCTGCAGGCAAGTTACGATACAGTGATTGCAAAGCGGAAATTGGTGGGTGAGTTAGAAAAAATTGTGCCGCTGGAGAGAGCGCATTAAACGCTTTTGACGAGACAATTGCTGTGGTTAATCTACCGTCACAATAGTTCTAATAGGAAATCACCATGAAACAGCTGGCCAGCACGCTAAATGATCGACTCTTATGGGGACGATGCCTGCAGTTGTACCCTCGCGCGTTTGGCACGGGTTCAATCGTGGATCCTGATGCCGCAGATGTAGGATTCTCCGAGCAACTCAAATTTACGATGCCTATAGATGAATGGAGATTGCGAGAAGTATGGAAATCAAGTGATATGAGTACAGCTAACCCACTTTCTGCGTGGTTTCAAATTGAGAAATTTTCCTACTTTCAGGTAGATATGAGCGGGCTGAAAGTGAGGAGAGGCTTTTTCAAGGGAGATTGTTGGATTGGAGCACTGCGCTTCTTTTTTTCGAACGAGGGCATATTGGATTTGACAACGGTTAATGTTGGAAACGTTGCAGCCAAAGACATTGAGAGTCTCTTCAAAGCATTCGATCTTTGGTTGGAAGGAAAACGGAAAGTAACGGGATTCGACGAAGCAATTGCCAGTTTGTAGGCGACATAGTTCCTCCTGAGAGCAATAATTTGCCACAGAATATGACCGGCCTCACCGCAACTTCTAAACCTTCTCCCACTTCTTGGTTTTCTCGCTCTTGAAAAACGCATCAATAATTTTCATGTTCGCAATGGCATCATCAACGCCCCAGATCAGTTTTTTCTTGGCGCGAATGTGGCGGCCAAAGGCTTCGGCTTGCAGCATATATTGATCAACCACAGGGAATGAATGCCAGGTGCCTTCATTCATCTCCATGCCTTGCACGAAAATGCGGTTGGGCCTGTCTGGTGGCGCGTTGAAGGGAATTTCAATTTCAATGCGGCCCTTGGTGCCCAGAATATTCACGCGCTGATAAGGGGCCAGTTGGGTTGAAATAGAAAAGCTTAAATGCCGGCCTTTGCCAAAATCACATAAGCCGCACATTACACGATCGGTTTTGAATTTGGGGTCGCGGTCAAAGGTGCCTGTCACAGCCACGGGTTCGCCGCCAAAAATATAGCGGGCCACAGTGATGGGGTAACAGCCAATATCCATCAAGCCGCCGCCACCAATGCTGGCCATGTTGCGCACATTTTTGGGGTCACGATTAAAATAGCTGAACAAGCATTGAATGGCCTTCACCTCACCAATCTCGCCAGCCTTCACGCGGGCTTTTGCATCAATCCATTGCAGATTGTGGCGCACCATGAAGGCCTCGGCGATTAAAATATTCTTGGGTGCCTTTTTTAAAAGCTTGGCTTCCTTGGCGGTAATCGCAATGGGCTTTTCACACAATACGTGCTTGCCCGCTTTGGCCGCCATTAAACTTAATGGCACATGCAAATGATTGGGCAGCGGGTTATAAACCGCCTCAATTTCAGGATCTGCCAACATTTCTTCATAACTGCCATAGGCTTTGGCTATGCCCAGTTCGGTGGCGGCGGCGCGGGCTCGGCTCAAATTGCGCGAGGCAATGGCCACCACTTCAATCTGGTCGCTTTTCAACATGCCGGGGATAACTTTTTTCATGCCAATATCGGCGGTTGAAATAATGCCCCATTTAACTTTTGCCATAATGCCTGCTCCCTTTGATGCAGCGCATTATGAATCAGTTTGGCAGCTTAAGCAAAGCATGTGTCGCTGGCGGCATAAGATGAGGCGGAATTTAGTTGCGTTTTTTTCACCAATTGGCTTCACTGCTCACCTGACAAAGCTTGTGGGCAACAACAGGCAGGATCAAACACAGATCATTTTTAAAGGAAACACCATCATGAAACTTGCATTTAAATCAATCGTCGCTGGCCTTGGCCTGCTGGCCATGGCCGGAACTTCGGCTTATGCAGGCGATGCTGCATCATGCCAAACTGTTAAGCTGTCTGATATTGGTTGGACAGATGTGACAGCCATCACCGCAATGACTGGCGCCATGCTCGACGCCATGGGCTATAAAGGCGATATTAAACAACTGGCCGTGCCTGTTACTTTCGCTTCGATGAAGAACAAAGATATTGATGTGTTCCTTGGCAATTGGATGCCGTCGATGGTTGAAGACATCAAGGCCTATACCGCTGATGGATCGGTTGAAACTGTTGCTGCCAATTTGCCCACGGGCGCTTTTTACACCCTTGCTGTGCCAGATTACACCTATGAAAAAGGCCTGCATGATTTTGCAGATATTGCCAAGTTCAAAGACAGCCTTCACGGCAAGTTTTATGGCATTGAGCCCGGCAATGACGGCAACCGCCACATCCTCGACATGATCAAAGATCCGGCTTTCAAACTGGATGGTTTTGAACTGGTTGAAAGTTCGGAAGCCGGCATGTTGAGCCAAGTTGCCAAAGCCACCCAAAACAAAGAAGACATTGTTTGGTTGGGCTGGGCGCCACATCCGATGAACGCCAACTTCAAAATGAAATATCTCACCGGTGGTGATGCGCTGTTTGGCCCCAACATGGGTGCTGCTGTGGTCAACTCCACCGTGCGCAAGGGTTATCTGGCTGAATGCCCTAACGCTGGCAAATTGATCAAGCAGTTGAAGTTTGATGTTGGCATGGAAAACGAAGTGATGGGCCAAATTCTCGATAAAAGCGTTGATGCAAAAGTTGCTGCCGTTGCTTGGGTTAAGGCCCATCCAGATGCGCTCACCGCTTGGCTTGATGGGGTCACCACTTTTGATGGCAAAGGCCCGGCCCTTGATGCCGTGAAAAAAGGTCTTGGACTATAAGTTGAATTAGTGACAATCTTAAAGGCGGGCTTAACAGGCCCGCCTTTTTCTTAGCATGAACCACAATAGGCGGCAGCACCATGGATCAGATCACCAGTCTATTCACCACAAAAATTCCATTGGGCATTTGGGGCAAAACAGTTTTTAGTTGGTTCACCTTCCATTTTGATTTTATTTTCCGTGGTCTTGCGTGGATCATCGGTGTGGTTTTGGATGGTTTGGTGGGCGCTTTGCTGGCCGTACCTCCAGTGCTGCTGGTGGTGGTGTTTGCGGGCATTGCCTATGCCTTACAAAAATCATGGAAGCTGGCCTTGGGAACATTTTTGGGCTTTTTGCTGATGCTCAATCAAGGCCTGTGGAAAGATACGATTGAAACGCTGGTTCTGGTGTGTGCTTCAACGGTTGTATCAATGTCGATTGGCATTCCACTGGGCATTTGGGCCGCGCACAGCCCCAAAGTCTGGCGGGTTTTACACCCCATTCTAGATTTGATGCAAACCATGCCGACGTATGTTTATCTTATTCCGGCATTGATTTTGTTTGGCCTTGGCATGCCATCTGGCATGTTGGTGACGATTATTTTTGCCGCACCTGCCCCCCTGCGTATGACGTATTTGGGCCTCACTTCCATTCCCAAAGCGCTGATTGAAGCGGGCCAAAGCTTTGGTGCCACGCAAAGCCAGCTGCTTTGGAAAGTTGAACTGCCCGCAGCATTGCCCACAATTATGGCGGGTGTAACCCAATGCATCATGCTGTCACTTTCCATGGTGGTGATTGCGGGTTTGATTGGCGCTGCTGGGTTGGGAAGCCAAGTGGTACGTGGGTTAAACCAAATGAACATTCCACTGGGTGTTGAGGCTGGCACATGTATCGTGATCCTTGCCATCATCCTTGACCGTGTGACCCGCCTCCATCAAGGAACAACAAAATGAGCACTGCTGTTGCGTTTAAAAATGTTGATATTCTGTTTGGCAAAAATGTAGACTCGGGCCAAGCCATGTTGGATGCAGGCGCAGACCGGGGCGAAATTTTAGCAAAAACCGGAACGGTGTTGGGCTGTGCTGGTTGCACGCTGGATGTGAAAGAAGGCGAGATCAGCGTGCTGATGGGGCTTTCAGGTTCCGGCAAATCCACCTTGTTGCGCGGTGTTAATGGGTTAAACCATGTCACGCGCGGTGCCATTGAAGTGTTTGACGGGCACAAAATGGTGGATGTGGTTTCGTGTGATGAAACCACATTGCGGCGCATTCGCCAACAAAACGTGGCTATGGTGTTTCAACAATTCGGCTTGTTGCCCTGGCGCAGCGTTGCTGAAAATATTGGTTTTGGCTTAGAGCTTGCGGGTGTTCCAGAAGCTGAACGCAAGGCGCGTGTCGATAAGCAGTTAAAATTAGTGGGCTTGGAGCAATGGGCCAATAAACACGCCCATGAACTTTCAGGCGGCATGCAGCAACGCGTGGGGCTAGCCCGGGCCTTTGCCACCGAAGCGCCAATCTTGCTGATGGATGAACCCTTCTCAGCCCTTGACCCGTTAATTCGCACCAAGCTGCAAGATGAGTTGTTGCAGCTGCAAAAGGAACTCAAAAAAACCATCATCTTTGTCAGCCATGATTTGGAAGAGGCTTTGAAGATTGGCAACACCATTACCATTATGGAAGGCGGGCGCATTGTGCAATCAGGCCGGCCAGAAGATATTGTGCTGCGCCCCGCCAATGATTATGTGCGCGAATTTATTGCCAATGTGAATCCGCTTTCCGTCCTTACTGCGTGGAACGTAATGCGCGGGCCCCATGAGTTGGAAAAAGACAAAGGTGGTTGGATTTGGCTTGATCGGCGCAAAACCACGCGCTTCAAATTGGATAAAACCAACCGCGTCACCAAGGTGGAACGTGATGGCGCTGCCGCTGAATGGATGTCTTGTGTGGATGCCGATAGCACCATTGCGGCAAAGGCCCGCCCGGTGTTTTGGGCAACGCCCGGCACCAGCTTGAAAACGGTGATGTTGGCCATGCACAAATCTGAAACAGCACCGGTTGCGCTGTTTAACGATGACAGCACGTTTGCCGGCGCCATTGGCGTGAAAGACGTTTTGCGGGCTGTGTTGAAGCGAGAGAGTTGAAGCGGGAGAGTTGAAGCGGGAGAGTTGAAGCGGAGTTCCCATCAACCTCTCCCTTCCCTCGTCATCCCGACGAAAGTCGGGACCCAGACTTTCAACCCGCTCGCCTGCTGCAAACCTGGCCCCCGACTTTCGTCGGGGTGACGGATATTGGGGGATGGGGGATAAGGGATAAGGGAATAAATGTATTTTGCCCTTGACAATGTTCCTAATATGTTCTAGGTGCGATCTGTTCTCTTCCTTTGGGAGTCCCGCTCATGACGGTGATCTGGATGGAAGAGGATGGCAGGCCTGCTGGTAGG
>JAYUHQ010000018.1:0-2705 GCA_043766895.1 Aestuariivirga sp. | reverse complement strand
CCTGTTACATTTTTAACAACGCGGGCCCCTGCCTTAAAAATTTCGCCGCGGCCCGAAACCCCGCTGAGGCCCAAGATATGATCACGCGCCGCGCCAGCTTTCAAACGACGCGGGCCGGAGAGATTGCAGGCTAAAAAGCCTCCCAAACTGCCTGAATGTTTGGCAGCCAAAATCACCGAATAGTCGGGCGGATCAAAGGCCAGCATTTGGTTTTTCTTGGTCAACAATTTTTGAACATCGGCCAGCTTGGTTGCCGCCCCTGCTTCCATAATCAATTCCTCTGGCTCATAGGCGATGACAGAATTGAACTTGGAAAGATCCAGCGGCGTGGCGACAATTGGCCGGCCCAAGGCGCGCTTTGTGCCAGTGCCGATAATTTCAAAAGGCGCTGATGCACTTTTGATGATGTCTGCCAGTTCTTTTTCCGAACTTGGTTTGTGAGCCATCATACTTCGTCGGGATAATGGATGAGTGGGATGGAGGTGAACCATCGTCATCAAAATCTCGGTAGATCTGGAAAGGGCAATGCGCCGCCGCGCACGATCATTTTGCCACCTTCCGCACAGGTTTTGAGCGTGGGGAATACTTTGCCGGGGTTAAGCAGATTATAGGGATCAAAGGCGCATTTGATGCGCAGTTGCTGATCAAGATCAATTTCTGAAAACATTTCGGGCATGAGATCACGCTTTTCAACGCCTACGCCATGTTCACCCGTGAGCACGCCGCCGACTTTGACACACAGGCGCAAAATATCTGCGCCAAATTCTTCAGCGCGTTGAAGCTCGCCCTCTTGGTTTGCATCAAACAAAATCAACGGATGAAGGTTTCCATCGCCTGCATGAAACACATTGGCCACACGTAGATTGTGTTTCTGAGAAAGCTTGGCCATGCCTTTGAGAACTTCGGGTAATTTTTTGCGCGGGATGGTTCCATCCATGCACATATAATCTGGCGAGATGCGGCCAATGGCGGGAAAGGCTGCTTTGCGCCCAGCCCAAAACAAAATACGCTCAGCTTCAGAATTTGAAATGCGAACATTGGCGGCACCATTGGTTTTGGCAATGGCTTCCACACGCGCAATCAAATGATCCACTTCCACCTGTGGGCCATCAAGCTCTACAATCAACAGCGCTTCAACATTCAGTGGATAGCCCGCATGAACAAAATCTTCAGCGGCTTTTATTGCGGGCCTATCCATCATTTCCATGCCGCCGGGGATGATGCCAGCACTGATCACATCAGCCACGCATTGGCCCGCGGCTTCAGAGGTTTTAAAGCCTATCAAAATTGCGCGTGCCGTTTCGGGCTTGGGGATGATCTTAACTGTCACTTCCGTCACAACGCCCAAAAGGCCTTCGGAGCCTGTCATCAGGCCCAAAAGATCATAACCCTCACTATCCAAATGTTTGCTACCAAGGCGGATGACTTCACCCGTGATCAACACCATTTCGAGGCCTAAAATATTATTGGTGGTGAGGCCATATTTTAAACAATGCACACCGCCGGAATTTTCTGCCACATTGCCGCCAATGGTGCAGGCGATTTGTGATGATGGATCAGGCGCATAATAAAAGCCTTGGTGTTCAACCGCTTTGGTGATGCCTAAATTGGTGACACCAGGCCCACACACAACGCAGCGATTTTCAAAATCGATATCCAATATCTTGTTGAACTTGGCCATGCCGAGAAGAATGCCATCTTCCAACGGAAGTGCGCCGCCTGATAATGATGTGCCAGCACCGCGCGGCACCACTTTGATATTATGCGCATGAGCATATTTCAAAATTTGTGAAATCTGTTCAACCGTTTCAGGCAAGACCACAACCATGGGCATTTGTTTATAGGCGGTGAGGCCATCGGACTCGTAAGGCCGCATTTGAATGGCACTATCAATTACATGATGAGTGATTTGTTTTAATGCGGCGACAATTTCAGCACGCTTTTCCAAAACAGTTGGGTTAGGTTTTGGCATTAACATGATGAGTGAACCTTAACACCTGCAACATAGGTTGCGGCTACGGCCCTATCATCACCCAACAATGCCAAGGCAAACAACACATCCTCAAGAGATGATGAAAGTTCATGGCGGCTTTTCAAAACGTCAGTTGCTTCAGCATCCAACACGATCACATCAGCAAATTTGCCAATGTCGAGGCTTCCGGTTTCGTGGTCAATTTTCAAGCGGCGGGCATTGCCCAATGTTGCCATGTGGAACAATTCTGTGGCCTTTAATTTGCGCCCGCACAGCATTTGCACTTTGTAGGTTTCGCCCAAGGTTTGCAGCATGGAATAGCTGGTGCCGCCACCGATATCTGTGGCGATGCCGATGCCGACATTCTGCAAATGGTTCATCGACATCAGGCCAGAGCCTAAAAAATTATTGGATGTGGGGCAATGGACAACGGTTGAACCTGCATCGCTTAAACGGCGCACTTCGCTCGGTGAAAGATGAATGCCATGGGCAAACAGGCTGTGATCTGTAAGCAGACCAAAACGCTCATACACTGCGGTATAATCTTGATCATTTGGGAAGAGTGATTTCACCCAAGCGATTTCGGCTGCACTTTCGGAAAGATGGGTTTGCATCAATGCGCCCGGGCAAGACTTTAAAACTTCGCCAGCAAGGTGAAGTTGATGATCTGTGGATGTGATGGCAAAGCGTGGCGAGACTGCATGGCGCAACCGACCCTTGTTGTGAAAGGTGG
>JAYUHQ010000017.1:0-2717 GCA_043766895.1 Aestuariivirga sp. | reverse complement strand
GCAACATGTCGCCCACGCGCTTGACACGCTTTTCAATTTCTTCTTTTGGCAGGCCTGAAACGCGCAATCCAAACGAAAGGTTTCGTTCCACCGTCATTTGTGGATAAAGCGCATGGGATTGAAACACCATGCCGATGCCGCGGTCTTTCGGTTCTTCCCAGGTGACGTTTTTGCCTTTGATAAAAACCGAACCGTCCGAAGGCTCCAACAGCCCAGCAATGCAATTCAACAAGGTGGATTTGCCGCAACCTGATGGGCCAAGAAGCACCAGAAACTCACCATCCATAATATCAAGATCAAGTTTTTTGAGAACTTGCACCGCGCCATAGCTGAGCGCCAGCCCACGAACCGAAACGCTGGGAGTGGAATTTGCTTTCATAATATCAACCCTTAACTGCGCCGGCAGCAATGCCGCGTACGAAATATTTGCCTGAGAAGAAGTAAATTGCCAGCGGCACAATGCCAGTCAAAATGGTGGCGGCCATATCGACGTTATATTCCTTGCCGCCTTGAACCGAATTTACGATGTTGTTCAACTGCACCGTCATTGGGTAGTTGGTGGGGCCTGCATAAATTACACCGAACAGGAAGTCGTTCCAAATACCAGTGATTTGCAAGATGACAGCCACAGTGAAAATGGGAACCGACATGGGCGCAAACACTTGAAAGAAAATGCGCCAATAGCCCGCACCATCAACACGTGCGGCTTTGAACAGCTCTTGCGGCAAGGATGAGAAATAGTTGCGAAACAATAGGGTTAAAATGGGCAGGCCGAAAATGGTGTGAACCAAAACCACCGCAGGCAATGTGGAATAAATGCCAAGCCAACGGGTTATCAAAACCAAAGGATAAAGCATGACCACATAAGGAATGAACGAACTGACCAAGAGAATAGTGAAAAACACTTCAGAAAATTTAAACGGCCAATTGGCCAATGAATAACCGGTGATTGACGCCACCGCGATTGAAACCACGACGCTTGGCCCGGTGATACGCACCGAATTCCAAAAGCCCACTTTAATGCCTTCACAATAAAGGCCTGTGCAGGCGCTGTTCCACGCTTTGCCCCATGCGGTGAATGTGGGATGCATGGTGGGCACAAAGATATTGCCAGAGCGTATGGCCTCAATATCTTTCAGCGAGGTGATGACCATAATGTAAAGCGGAAACAGAAAAAATATCGCGCACAGTGTTAGCACCGAATAAACCACCACACGTTCAGGTGTGATGAGTTTTTTTGGTTTGCGGCCTGAAGGAACGATAACGGTTGAAGATGAATTCGACATGATTGTTTAGCCCTTCTTGCCAAATTCCATTCTGATCCACGGGATCAGAATAAACGCCATTGCAACCAACATGCAGGTGGAAGCCGCCAGTGATTGCCCCAAATTGGCCGAGAAATTTTGATAGATATAGCGCGTGGGCACATCAGACGAGATGCCCGGCCCGCCATCGGTAATGGCCACCACCAGATCGTAAATGCGCACTGCGCCTGATGACACGATAACAAATGTTGTAACCAACACGGGCTTCATCATGGGCAGAACAATTTGCAAATAGGTGCGCCAGGTTGAAATGCCATCAATTTTGGCGGCTTTCCAAATTTCTTCATCAATGCCGCGAAGGCCCGCCAACATTAGCGCCATAACAAAGCCGGAGCCTTGCCAAATGCCGGCAATGACGATGGCATACATGACCATTTGGCGATCAGCGATCCAACCAAATGAAAAACTGGTCCAGCCCAGTTGGCGAATGGATCCTTGCAGCCCATATTCGGGCGATAAAATCCACGCCCACACATGGCCCGTTACGATGAATGAAAGCGCAAATGGATAAAGATAAATGGTGCGGAACACGCCTTCGAGGCGAATTTTCTGATCCATGAAAACTGCCAGCAAGAAGCCAATCGATAATGAAAGAATGATCGAAAGCACGGCATAGGTTACCACATTGGGCAAGGCGCCGCTGCACTGAAACGCCCAATCAGGTTTGCCGATATGGGAAAGCGCTGGGCAATTCATCCAGCGATCAGTGGTGAACAGGCGCTCATAGTTGGCGGTGCCAACAAAACCATTGATCCATTCACTGGGCGTGAAAATCGGTAAGATTTTGATGTTGGTGAAGGAGAATAAAACGGTCCATGCCGTGCCCCCCACAAATACACCAAGAACAATAAGCATCATTGGTAAAGATGCAATTTTAGACGACAAGTTTCTAAATAACGGATTTGGACGATCCATATGCCCCGGCCTCACCAAAAAGAGAAGTAAAGGTCGGGCCCGACCTTCAACAAGAAGGACGGACCCGCGCAATTATTCTATCAAGAAATGCTTACTTTGCAGCAGTCTTGATGATGTTGACGAACTTCGCCTGAGCATCAGCAGCCTTCATCGCTGGATCAGCCATGAATGCAGTGAAAAGATCGTTGATTTGGTTCAAAGAGTCACGATCGATCATTTGAATATCGTTCGGGAACACTGCTGTTGAATGGTCAAGAATAGCCAGACCCTTCTTCATGCAATCATTCGCAGCCGACAAATCTACGTCAGCGCGCATTGGCAATGAACCCTTCTTCAGGTTGAATGCAACTTGCACTTCTTTGGTGACCAAAGTGGCGGCCATCTTCTTTTGAGCAGCAGTTACTGCTGGATCTTTGTTCTTGGGGAAGTAGAACACGTCACCACCGGTATCCAGAACTGGTGTTACACCAAGACCTG
>JAYUHQ010000016.1:0-18981 GCA_043766895.1 Aestuariivirga sp. | reverse complement strand
ATTGGTTTGAGCCCTTGCCGCCCGGCCCCAGCGTGAACTGGGAACCAATTAAAGTTTCACCAATGGTGGGTTGGCGTGGTGCGGTAAAGGCCAGATCAGCGGCATAAATACCCAAAATCGCAACACCAGATTTTGCCACGGATTAAAACTTTTGATCTGGCGAGATCACGCCCATTTTAAAAATAAAACAGCCATAAAAACGCCGTTCGTTGGTTTGGATTACGGCATAAGATTTTTTGGCCCGTTCATAAAAGGCAAAGCGCTCAACGCCACCCAGTTTGAATTTGCCATCTTCAGCAGCATCAATTTGTTGTTGCACTTCAACATGCACGGGTAAAAGCTCACTGGGCTTGCCCACAACTTCCATGCGCTGTGCCGGGTGATCAACAAATGTGTCCAGCGGAAATTGGCTGAGCACGGCGCGAACCACGGTTGGTGCATCAGCATCAATACGCAAGATTCGCCCAAAGGTGGTTTCAAGGGCCAAGGCTTCGGATGGAAAATTGGTATCAGCGATCACCAAATCATCGCCATGGCCCATTTGGCGCAGGGCATAAAGCACATCGGCGTTGAGCAGGGGGTGGATTGTCTTGAGCATTTTGATTTTCCCAGTTTTATGAAGACTATCGTTGCTTTGGCGTTTTGTCACGCGGCGATGTTGGTCTAAGCTTAATTACGCAAACGGAATCAAAGGAACCCACCATGCTTATTTCTGCCATCAGCTCTGGTCTTAATGTGCCTAAAGAAATCAATGTGATTGTTGAAGTTCCGGTGGGCGGCGAACCGATTAAATATGAGATGGACAAGGAAGCGGGCACTTTGGTCGTCGATCGGTTTTTATACACATCGATGCGCTATCCCGGCAATTACGGCTTTATTCCCCACACATTGTCTGGCGACGGAGATCCAGTTGATGTGCTGATTGCCAATCAACGCGGCATTGTGCCTGGCGCTGTTGTGGCTTGTCGGCCCGTTGGTGTTTTGAAAATGCAAGATGAAGCAGGCGGCGATGAAAAAATCATCGCGGTTCCGGTTCCACGGCTTACACGGCGTTATGAGAATGTGCATAATTATCGCGATTTGCCCGAAATCACCATCCAACAAATTGAACATTTCTTTTTGCATTACAAAGATTTGGAACCCGGCAAATGGGTTAAGGTTTTAGGCTGGGGCAATGCCATTGAAGCCGAGCAGATGATTATGGAAGGGCTTGAACGGGCCAAAAAGAAATAAAACACCCCGTTAACCATAGTTAACACTTTACTAACGGCCTGTGCCAATGCAGGATGGCCTTTAAGATGTGGCGTCTTATTGGATAGGTTTTATCATGCGTAAGCTTGAAACGATGGCACTTGCTGTGCTGGCCACTTTAGTAATTTCATTGAGTTCGGCCCATGCGGCAACGTCAACGACGTGTCGTGATTTTGCATCGACGGCGGCAGACCAGTGGGCGCAAGATTATATCATTCGCGCCCAAGATGCCGAAAAGCCCAACCACAATCAGATTGTTGTCATCGCTGGGGGGCAAAAATATTTTATGCCCAAGCGCCAACCTGATGAATTGAATTTGCATCTGGTGGGCGTTGGCCAACGTGCCATTGAGCGCAACCATGTTTATCAAGAAGAACTGGCCCGTTGCTTGGGTGCCAAGCGTATCGTTATCAATATTTTGAAATAACGCTCAACGTTCTGTCAGCTTTAACTCAATGCGGCGATTTTCTGACTTGGCTTCTTCAGTGTTGCCGGGGGCCAAGGGCTGAAATTCGCCAAAGCCTGCGGCCACCAAATGATTGGGGGACACACCTTGTGCCACCAGATATTTCACCACAGAAATGGCGCGGGCTGAGGAAAGTTCCCAGTTTGATGCGAAATTGGTCTTCTGCAAAATAGGGTCATTATCTGTGTGGCCATCAACACGCAGAACCCACGGCAAATCTGCCGGAATTTCTTTTTCCAATTGCTTGATGGCATCTGCCAATTTGGCCATTTCAGTTTGACCCACATCGCTTAAGGCCGCACCACCCTTGGGAAACAGCACTTCGGCTTGAAACACAAACCTGTCACCCACCACAAGAATGTCTGATCGCTGTGACAGAATTTGACGCAAGCGACCAAAAAATTCTGAACGATATTTTGAAAGCTCCTCCACCTTTTGCGCTAAGGCGGTGTTGAGGCGTTTGCCCAAATCTGCAATTTGGGTTTCAGAGGCGTGGTTGCGTGCTTCAGAATCGTCCAGCAGGCTAGAGATTTGGGCCAGCTGGCGGCGCATGGCGGCGATTTGTTGATTGAGCAATTCAACCTGGGCCAAGGCTTCGGATGAAATTTTCTTTTCTGAATCCAAGGCAGTTTGTAAGCCCGTGATGGTGGTGCCCACCGAATTGCCCTTGCTATTTTCGGCTTGCAAGCTGGCCAATAAATCTGCGGCCTTGGCTTTTTGGGCGTTGAGATCGTCAGTCAACGCCAGAAGCTGGGCATTGGCATCAGCTTTGCCGGCTTTTTCTAAAGCTAATAATTGCGTGAGTTCGGCAATCTGTGATTTGAGTTGGCCCAAGGCCGAGTCTTGACCAGAAATTTGCCGGGCCAACAAGAATTGCGCGATCATAAAAACCGAAAGTAAGAATGTGATCACCAACAACAGTTGCGCCATTGCGTCGACGAAACCCGGCCAATAGGGTGCCTCTTCTTGACGGCGTCTGCGTGAGAGCCCGGCCATTATTTACCCGCGGTGCGAATGAGCAGGCGCTGAATTTCGCTTTGCTGCACTTGTTGTGATTGAATCCACTGGCGCACCATTTTTTGTTCTTCACGCATTTGCTGCACGAGATTGGCCACAGCATCTGCCAATTGTTCGGTGGCGTTTTCATCACCTATCGCGGCAGGCGCGTTGACGCCACGAGAATTTTCTAACTGGTTGCCAAATTTTTCAAATGACTTTTGCAGGTTTTGTAAATCAATACGCAGGAAAGCAGGCATCGCGCTGTTATTGCCATCACCGGCTTGCACATCAGTGATGGTTGAAAGCCAGTCTTCCAAATTATGATAAAATCGATTTTGCGCTTGGCTGGCTTTCAAATCAAGAAAACCCAAAATCAACGATCCGGCCAAACCAAAAAGCGAGGATGAAAATGAAAGCCCCATGCCTGCAAGAGGTTTTTGCAAGCCAGATTTTAATTCATCAAACACCTGGGCTGATTGAGAAGCCCCCACATCCAAGTTTTTAATGGCGTCGCCCACTGACGTAACAGTGGCCAGCAAGCCCCAGAACGTGCCCAGCAATCCTAAGAAAATCAACAAGCCCACGAGATAGCGCAACAAATCTCGCGATTCATCCAACCGCGAAGCAAGTGAATCCAACAAAGATCGCATGGTTTGCGGCGACAACACCGTGCGGCCTGAAGCATCTGACAACAGCGTGGACATTGAGGCCAGCAAGATTGGCGGTTCTTCGACACTGCCTTGGCCCACTTTAAAACTGTTCAGCCAACGCACTTCAGGAAACAGCCGCCAGACCATGCGAAAGGCATAAAGCGTTCCCAGCACCAACACGCCCACAATCAAACCATTGAGAAAAGCATTGGCCATGAAGGCGTTTTTGATATTGGGAAATAAAACAGCGGCAATCACTGCCACAAGCAGCGTGAACACCACCATGTGCAACAAATGAACCCGCGGCTGTTCAACAACAATCGCTTCTTGCGCCATATTCTGATTCCCGCCTTGTAAAAGCCTTCTGGCAATGAATGTAGACGATTAAATGGCAGAGGGGGAGAGGGGAAAATGACTAATAAATCTCTTGCACCCAATTTGGGAGCACGATAGAAGGATTTGATGAGGATTATCGCACGACGAAGTTTGCGAGAGTTTATGGAGAAGCGCATCGGACATAAAGATTATGCCGCGCTTAAATCTGCATTAGACGCTTGGTTTGCTGAAACGAGCAAGGCGAATTGGAAAAACTCAAGCGAAGTAAAGCGCAATTATGCAACGGCAAGCATTGTTTCAAACGAAAGAATTGTTTTCAACATTAAGGGCAATGATTATCGTTTGGTGGTTGCAATTGATTTTGAAAAATCCATTTTATGGATCAAATGGCTTGGCACGCATAAAGAATATGATCGCATTAACGTGAAGGACGTCAAATATCATGAGTGATGTTAAGCCTATCCGCAGTGAGAAAGATTACGAAGCCGCATTGGCGGAAGTGGAAATCTTGTGGGGTGCAAAGAGTGGCACAACCAAGGGTGACCGTCTTGATGTGCTCGCCACGTTGATCGAGGTTTGGGAGGCAGCAAATTTTCCCATGGACCTGCCCGATCCCATTGAAGCCATCAAATTCCGTATGGAACAACAGGGCCTCACCCGCAAAGATTTAGAAGGAATCATCGGCACTCGTGCGAGGATTGCTGAAGTGTTAGATCGCAAGCGTGGGCTTTCGATTGCGATGATTAGGAGACTGAATGCAGAGCTGAATATTCCGGCAGAGGTTTTGATTAGGCCGACGCGGAAGCGGGCAGCATGATGCAATTTCTTGGCAACTTCTTTTCACTTCGTTGGAATATGCCGCGGTGGGGCATTCCAGCGGTCTGAACAATTTATGTACTGAACCAACTCTATTCAGTGTGGTCCAATATATATGGTGTCATTATCAGCACCAACTATCCACCCATGGCACAACGCTGGCAAAATATCGCGGGTTCTCTACCTCGTGTCGTATTCAGCATTGTTCAATTTGCGGGTTCGCAGCTTTTATTTACGGCGATTTTCGGTATTTTGCTTTTTGTTGCCCGACGTAGCTTGTTTGGCAAATTGATTTAACCCAAGCCCTTATTAATCTCTTCGGTCATTTTCTTGGCATCACCAAACAGCATCAAAGTGTTGTCGCGCCAGAATAGACTGTTATCAATTCCGGCGTAGCCACTGCTCATGCCGCGTTTGATGAACATGACGGTTTTGGCTTTCCACACTTCCAGAACGGGCATGCCGTAAATCGGTGAAGTGGGGTCTTCCTTGGCGGCGGGGTTGGTTACGTCGTTTGCGCCGATGACAAAGGCGATGTCTGCTTGAGCAAATTCGCTGTTGATGTCTTCAAGCTCAAAAACTTCATCATAAGGCACATTGGCTTCAGCCAAGAGCACATTCATGTGGCCGGGCATGCGGCCTGCAACAGGGTGAATGGCATATTTTACTGTAACGCCATTGGCCTTCAAATGATCTGCCATTTCACGCAGCGCATGTTGGGCTTGGGCCACGGCCATGCCGTATCCCGGAACGATGATCACAGATGATGCATTCTTCATCATGAAGGCCGCGTCTTCAGCGCTGCCTTGTTTGACGGGCTTGGCTTCGCCACCGGCAGCGGGGCCAGCGGTTGCGCCACCAAAGCCACCGAGAATGACCGAGATAAAGCTGCGGTTCATGCCTTTGCACATGATGTAAGACAGGATGGCGCCCGATGAACCCACAAGTGCGCCAGTGATGATTAAAGCTGTGTTGGCCAGTGTGAAACCAATGCCTGCTGCGGCCCAGCCGGAATAGGAATTGAGCATCGAGACCACAACGGGCATATCCGCGCCGCCGATGGGAATGATGAGCAACAGGCCGAGAGCTAAGCTTACAGCCACAATCAACCAAAATATAATTGCTGTTGGTGCCGCGAAGAACAGATAGAACAATGCAATCAGCGCAATGGCCAACGAGATGTTGATGTTGTGACGGCCCGCCATTAAAATTGGCGCGCCAGACATGCGGCCATCAAGCTTCAAAAATGCAATAACAGAGCCTGTGAACGTAAGCGCACCAATGGCAACGCCCAAGGCCATTTCAATGCGGCTTTCTGTGTGGATAACGCCGCCTGTGGCAATGCCAAAAGCATCAGGGGCATAGAATGCGGCTGCGGCCACAAAAACTGCGGCCAAGCCAACCAGTGAGTGAAACGCCGCCACAAGTTGGGGCATGGCTGTCATGGCAATGGTTCTGGCCAAATATGCGCCGATGCCGCCGCCCAAGGCGATGCCACCAATGATCAAAACCCAAATGAGTGGGTTGGTGGGTGCGGAAATGGCAAGCGTGGTCAACACAGCAATAGCCATGCCCACGATGCCATAGGTGTTGCCGCGCCGCGATGATGCGGGAGAAGACAGGCCGCGCAGGGCCATAATGAAAAGCGAACCTGAAATCAGGTAAAGGAAAGCAGCAAGCGAGGCGTTCATCTCACTTTTCCTTTTTCTTATACATGGCCAACATGCGGTTGGTGACGAGGAAGCCACCAAAAATATTGACCGATGCTAACACCAACGCGAGAAACCCGAAAATCATTGCCAATGTGGAACCTGATGCAATGGCACCAGCGCCCACAGCCAACAATGCGCCCACCACGATAACCGAGGATATGGCGTTGGTTACACTCATCAACGGTGTGTGCAGGGCGGGGGTTACATTCCACACCACAAAATAGCCGATGAACACGGCCAGCACGAAGATGGAAAGAAGATAGACAAAAGGTTCAACAGTGTGGGCCAATTCCATTATTTATTATCCTCAAACATTTTGTGAACCAACTTGCCGCCTTGGGCGATCAAGGTGCCTTTGATCAATTCATCATCAAAATTAATGGCCAAGTTGCCATCTTTGCCAATCATTGTTTCAATAAAGTTGGAAAGGTTTTTGGCAAACAACGGCGTGGCATTGCCCGCAAGCCGGCCCGCCAGATTGACTGTGCCGATAATTGACACACCCTTGTGGTTGACAATTTCATCGGGCTTGGACAGGGGGCAATTGCCGCCACGCTCAACCGCCAGATCAACAATTACTGATCCGGGTTTCATGCTTTCAACCATTTCCTGCGTGATCAAAACCGGTGCTGGCCTTCCCGGGATCAACGCCGTGGTAATGACGATATCTTGGTTTTTAACATGATCGGCCACTAGCTTTGCCTGCTTGGCTTTATCTTCGGCCGATAGTTCTTTGGCATAACCGCCAGAGGTTGCGGCATCGGCCACATCAGCAAATACAAATTTTGCACCCAATGATTTTACTTGTTCTTCAGTGGCTTTGCGCACGTCTGTTGCAGAAACAATGGCACCCAATCGGCGCGCCGTGGCAATGGCTTGCAGGCCTGCAACACCAACACCCATAATGAACACTTTGGCGGCGGGAACTGTGCCAGCGGCTGTCATCATCATTGGCATGGCGCGGCCAAAGAAAGCTGCCGCATCAATCACGGCTTTATATCCGGCCAAGTTGGCTTGTGATGATAAAATATCCATGGATTGGGCACGGCTGATGCGTGGCATCAATTCCATGGCAAAGGCCGTAACGCCAGATTTGGCCAGCGCATCAAGGCCTTTGCGATCTCCATAAGGCTCAAGCCCTGCAACAAGCACGGCACCAGGTTTCATGGCTTTCAGAACAGCAGCTGATGGCCTGCGCACGGATAAAACAATATCTGCATTTTTGACAACGTCAGGGCCTTTGACGATCACAGCGCCAGCGGCCTTATAATCATCATCAGCGATATTAGCACCGGCACCAGCGCCTGCCTGAACCGCAACCTCTAGCCCTTTTTTGATATAGGCTTTTACAGCCTCGACAGAAACCGCCGCGCGGTTTTCGCCTGTTACGGTTTCAGTAGGAACTGCAATTTTCATGGGATTATTTCGTTTATGACATATGGACGTTGTTGGCGACGAATAGGGCATAAACCACAAGAACAATCACAGGCACCATCCATTTGCCGCCCATGCGCATGCCAATTAATGTTGTAATGATGCCAACCAAGATGCCACCAAAGCCCACAAACACGTTGAGCGGATTATCCATGAAGCGGAATGTAACCAAAGCCACCAAAACATAAATACAAAGGATCGAGCCAGCGGCCGAAAATTTTAAAAAGCCATCGTAAGTGGCTTGGTGGGCTTCAATTCCATGTGCGGCGGGTTGTGAAGGGGAAGGTGAATGGTCAGCCATGATGATTCCTGAGTTTTGCTTTGAGATAGTCTCTAAAGGAAGCCAATGCTTGCCGCAACCTCTTCTGATTGTCGCGGGCCTTCAGGATGTGAACAAGTTTTAATTCCATTTGGCGTTGCAATGAACTAGGATGTTGCAATGCAACAAAACTCTTCTGAAAAGCGCGTATTGGTCTTGCAAGGCGGGGGCGCCTTGGGCGCTTATCAGGCCGGAGCTTATGAAGGCTTGGCCCGCGCCCAGCAAATGCCTGAATGGATCGCCGGAATTTCCATTGGTGCTATTAACGCTGCAATTATTGCAGGCAACGCCCCGCCGGATAGGGTTTTAAAGCTTCGTGCATTTTGGGAGAAGCTGTCGTCTGGGCTTCAGGGCATGTCATTTTTGCCGGGCCAACAGGGGCGCACCGTGTTTAACGAGATCAGCAGCTTGATGGCCACCATGGTTGGCATTCCGGGCTTTTATAGTCCACGTTTGGTGTCTCCGCTGTTTTCATGGCCAGGAACGCCCAGCGCATTAAGCTTTTATGATACTGCGCCCTTGCGTGATACGTTGTTGGATCTGGTTGATTTTGATATGATCAACACCGGCCCCATGCGGCTGAGCGTGGGCGCGGTGAATGTGAAAACCGGCAATTTCAGATATTTTGACAGCAGGCGTGAAAAGATAACTGTTGATCATATTTTGGCTTCAGGTGCGTTGCCCCCGGGCTTTCCGCCTGTATTGATTGAAGGCGAATATTATTGGGACGGCGGTTTGGTTTCCAACACGCCGCTATATCATGTCATTGATGGCGCAGACCTTGAGGATGATCTTTGCATCTATCAAGTTGATCTGTTTTCGTCGCGCGGGGTTTTGCCGCGCACAATTTTGGAGGCGGCAGAGCGGGAAAAAGAAATTCGCTTTTCAAGCCGCACACGCATGACGACCGCTGCGGCAGAATCAGAGCAACGCCTGCGCACGGCAGCACAAAACCTTTACAAGAAATTGCCCGAAAATTTGCGCGATGATCCCGACGCCAAGCTTTTGATGGAAAATTCACGCACAAGCTCCATCACGGTGATGCATATCATAAATCGGCCCACCGATACTGACACCCAATCGAAAGATTATGAATTTTCACGATTGTCGATGCAAGAGCATTGGGCAGCGGGCCAAAATGATGTGGAAAAATCTTTGACCAGCAAAGCTTGGGTTGAGCGGCAAATCCCAGCCAATGGCATGGTGACGTTTGATCATGGAAGGATTCCCAAAAATGAATTTGACTGATGTCAAAGCCAAAGCCTTTGCAATGCCGCTCACCAGCCCCAGCTATCCGCGCGGGCCTTATCGATTTAACAATCGTGAATATCTGATTATCTCTTATCGCACCGATATGGATGCGTTGCGCGCGGTGGTGCCAGAACCTTTGTTGATCACTGACCCTATTGTGAAATATGAATTCATCCGCATGCCAGATTCAACTGGCTTTGGAAATTATACTGAATCGGGCCAAGTTATTCCCGTGTCATTGAACGGTGTGGCGGGAAGTTTTGTGCATTCCATGTATCTGGATGATGATTCACCCATTGCCGGTGGCCGAGAAATTTGGGGCTTTCCAAAAAAATTAGGTTCACCCAAATTGCGTGCTGAAAAAGATACACTGATTGGCACGCTGGATTATGGTTCAATCCGTGTGGCCAATGGTACCATGGGTTATAAACACCAGGCCTTAGACTTGGCCAAAGTAAAAGCCTCGATGGAAATGCCCGGCTTTTTGTTGAAAATTATCCCGCATGTGGATTGCACCCCGCGCATTTGTGAATTGGTGCGTTATTATCTGACTGACATCAATGTCAAAGGTGCGTGGTCTGGCCCTGCTGGTCTTGAATTGTTTGACCATGCTTTGGCACCTGTGGCTGAACTTCCGGTGCGTGAAGTTTTATCGGCGACACATATTTTGGCTGACTTGACACTTGGGCTTGGCGACGTTGTTCACGATTATATGAAGGATTGAAATGATGATTATGAAAGACAAAGTTTGCATCATTACGGGTGCTGCATCAGGCATTGGCCAAGCCATTGCTGAACGCTATGCCGCTGAAGGTGCCAAAGTTGTTATTGCTGATTTAAATATGGATGCAGCCAACGCAACGGCCGCATTGATCAACAGCACAAAGCCCGGCATGGCCATGGGTGTTGCCATGGATGTGACCAATGAGGATCAAGTCAACGCTGGCGTGGCCGCAGTTGTGGCTGCTTGGGGCGGTGTTGACGTGTTGGTTTCCAACGCTGGCATTCAAATTGTGCACAAGCTTGAAGACTATCCCTTTGCGGATTGGAAGAAGATGTTGGCCATCCATTTGGATGGCGCGTTCTTAACTTCCAAAGCCGTGTTGCCTCATATGTACGCCAAGGGTTCTGGCTCGATCATATTCATGGGCTCGGTTCATTCGAAGGAAGCCTCGCCCTTAAAATCAGCTTACGTTACAGCAAAGCACGGTTTGATCGGGCTGAATAAAGTGATTGCCAAAGAAGGTGCGGCCCATGGTGTTCGCTCTAATGTGATTTGCCCGGGCTTTGTGAAAACCCCGCTGGTTGAAAAGCAAATTCCAGAACAAGCCAAAACGCTTGGCATTTCTGAAGAAGATGTTGTGAAGAAGATTATGTTGGGCGGCACAGTTGATGGTGAATTTACCACGCTGGAAGATGTGGCTGAAATTGCCTATTTGTTTGCGGCCTTCCCATCCAACGCGCTCACCGGCCAATCGCTGGTGGTTAGCCATGGCTGGTTTATGGAATAAGCTATTGCTGTTTTGGCAGGTGAAAGCCAGCCAAGGCCAACAGATGCATGATAGCACCCACGGCAATCAAACCGCCCAGCAACAAAAACAACGTGGTTGGAAACAGCCTGGGGCGCAGATCTTGCCTTGGGCGTTTTTCAAGATAATACATCAAGCCCGCAAGGCTTGAGCCTGCAACCGCTGCCGCTATTGTGATTAAAATTTCTGTATTCCACACCATTTCATGGCCTTACATGAATGGTTGACAGGGCGAAAGTGCCCCCCTATGAACGGGCAAGATTTTTTGATGGGTCGTTAGATCCACAGTTTAGGTGAAGCTATGAAAGTTCGTAACTCTTTGAAAGCGCTGATGAAGCGCCATCGTGATAACAAGCTCGTTCGCCGCAAGGGCCGGGTTTATATCATCAACAAAACCAATCCACGCTTCAAGGCCCGCCAAGGCTGATCACTTTTGCTTGATTTTGGGCCGTGCAAGGGGAAATCTTTGCGCGGTCTGTTTTGTTGCGCGCAGTTTTGTGGTAACTTGCACTTATGCGCCTGTTTTTAGCCTTTGCTGTATTTGCGAGTTTACACGTCTCCAGTTTTGCTGACACGACGGTTGTGAGCAACACTGCTTCCACATCTGTTGAAGTTCAGAAGCTTACCCCAGCCCAACAACGCGCAGTGCGGCTTGATCAACTGTTTGGGGAACTGCACCAACAAGGTGTGGGCGAAAATGCGGTGCAGGCCGAAACCGAAATCTGGCGGTTATGGGCCAAGAACGATAGTCCTACCGCTGAGGCGCTGATTGCCAATGCCTCCATTGCTATGGCGGTGAAAGATTATGATGCTTCAGAGCAGATATTGGTTCAGTTGATTGAAACCTATCCCACCTTTGCAGAAGGTTGGAACCGCCGGGCCATTTTGTATTTTGCAATGAAGCGTTATGATGCTTCGCTGATTGATATTGGCCATGTGTTAGAGTTAGAGCCTAGGCATTTTGGTGCGCTGGCAGGCAAGGGCATGATTTTGCGTGAGCAAGGCAAGCATGACGAAGCCTTGGCCGCGTTTAAAGAAGCTTTGGCCATGGATCCGCATATGGAAACGGTGAAGGCTGCGATCAAAGATTTAGAAAAGTCTGACCCTAAGATCTAGTTTTGAACTGCGTTGGCAATTTCAAGGTCGCCCTTGTCTTCGCGGTTTACTGTTAACAGATCACCTTTGCCTTCAGCAGATTGTTGCGTTTGGCTGTTGGCCATTTGATCAAGATTTGCTGCCGTCGGCAACCGATCATCAACGTTTGATCCGATAATTGAAGGTTCACCATCACGACGAATTGCGGCATCGCCCTGCAGGAACAGTTGTGGCCACCAGTTGATGTCACTTCCGGCAGCAGATGCAATCATCGGCTTGATGACGGGTATGCCCTTGCTGCGCAACGCCGCTGGCAGGTTGGATTTGGCATTTTTGTTGGGCTTTTGAACAGGCATTACATCTTCTGCAGCTGCCGCCATAATGGTGCCCAAACTATCGGCCACGGGCGAAGGCGTATCAACACCAGATTGGCTTGGCGGCGGCGCTGAGGCCGCGTTGATGCGAATAACCTTCATGTTGGCTGCTGCCATCAGCATAATATCAACGGGTTTCAAGCGTGGCTTTGGCACAACTTTGCCTTGGGTCACTTGAGCATCAGGCACATCAGCCTCAGTATCGGCAGAATCATCTGAATTATCGGCCACAACAACAGGCGTTGGCTTTAAAGCGGCTGCCTTAAGCTTGGGGGCGGTGGCGGCATCTTGCGAAAGATCGCCCAAAGACGCCATTTGCTCATCATTCACCTTGGTGCCGGCTGGCACTTTCAACACCGGTTTTACAGGGGTTGCCGCAGCATCTTGGCTGAGATCGGCCAAATCAGCTTGGCTGCCTTGAACGCCAGCAAGATTGGCTGCGTCTTTAGGCTTTTGCATCACAGCGGCCACTTGGGTCGGTTGTTCAACAGCCACCGGCTTTTTGCCAATGCCCAACAACCTTGAAATGAAATTGCCGCCCGAAGGTTTGGCTTCTGCCACTTCCACATCAGCTTGCGCTGGCGTTGGTTGGCCATGCAATCTGCGGCCAACAATCTTTTGGCCCTCGCGGAAAATCATCGCCATTTGCGATGATGAAATGAATGGCCCCCAATGGCGCACATGGCCCGAATCAACATGCAGGAAGCCCGTTGGCCCACCCGCAGAACGATAATAACCCACACCGCCGCGCTGGCGCACCAAGGCAGTATTGCGAATCTTTACCGTTGGAACATCGGGGAAATAAAAGTCGATGGCTTTGCCAACCATATGTTGGCTTTCTTTGGCCACGTGGCGGCCCATGCGATGCAGCATGGCATTGGTCTGGGGCGAACGATAGCCGCACACAATGTTGATGGTTTCGTGCGAACGCAAATCTTCATGCAGTTCCCACACCAGATCAATGGTGCGCGGATCAATGGTGATGGTTTTGTTGCGACGCCAATCGCGCAAAATATAATTAATTTGTTTCATGGCCGATGGAACATAACGGCCATCTTTCATGTATGTTACAGTCAGGCTTTCGCCTGTGTGAATATGATGCAAAGAAATTGTGCGCGTTTCACCGCCAGCGATAACCGGCGCCAAGCCGCTTAACGCAAAAATGCCAGATAAGGCACAAGCGGCCAAGGATTTATTCAAGCGATTTGACAATGTTCGATTTTGCCCGACATTTGAATTACTCTTACGCATCCACAACTCACTAACCGGGCAGAAACCCCTAAACCCACGCTTTGGCTTCCAACCGGCTTTATAGCCATACATGAAAACCGCTCATCGAACAAGAATGCGGCGACCATGAGGCCGCCCCATTGCTGATAACATTGCACGAATATGCTTAATGAGGTTTTAAATCATTCAATTTTGAATGATTCCGCCAACGATTGTTGCTTTTGTTGCGACATCATTGTTCAAAATAGGTTTTTTGGCAGTTGGATCATAGGCCAAGGCTTTGGCCATGGCAGTATCACGGCCATAAATATCGTCAAAATATTGCACTTTGCCAGTTTCATCGGCCCAAGCTGTAAAATAGGTCAAATGAACCGGAACTTTGGTTTTAAGCGGCACTGAATGGCTGTCTTGGCCTTCGATATTTTTGGCCACGGTGGCCTTGTCCCAACCCAAAAGAACTTGGGCAAATTCACGTGGGTTTTGCACGCGCACACAGCCGTGGCTGAAGGCGCGCATGGCGCTTGCAAACAGGTCTTTGCTGGGTGTGTCATGCATATAAATATCATGGGCGTTGGGAAACAGGAACTTCAATTCACCCAAAGCATTGCCATCGCCCGCCGGTTGTTGAACGCCAAAACTTGGCGCTTGGCCCAAGTTCCACCAATCAATCGATGTGGACGAAATGACATTGCCATTTTTATCTTTGACAATAAATCCATTATTATCGAGATAACTTGGATTCTTGCGGCTTTTCGGGCCATATTCGTTGACGATGATTGATGCTGGAACACCCCATGTTGGGTTGAACACCACAGTTTCGATCTGGTCGCTGAAGGCATAGGTTTGCTTGGTGGGCTGGCCCACCACAACACGGCTTTTCCACGTGGATTTGCCGTTGTCCATAACGTTCACTTCGAAGGCCGCTTGGTTCACCAGAACATGGCGTGCGCCCATATTTTTGGGCAGCCAGCGCAAACGTTCAAGGTTATAAACCAGTTTGTCGTGTTGATCTGCCACATCATCCTTATTGAAAGCTTTGATGGTGGCGCTATCGACAATTCCTGTGGGCTTCATCTTTTTAGAGGTTTGAAACGCCATCAAGGCAATTGCCATATCTTGGTCAAGCTGGTTCACATTGTCTGAGCCTGACACTTCAACCGTCATAAATCCCAGCGTTTGCAGACGCGCCCGGATCATGGGAATGCGACCATCAGTTTTGCCGGGTTTTACCTTCGGGCCATCTGCAATAAGATCAAGTTTTGGGCCCGAGGATGAGGCTTTTGCCAATTCGGCTTTCAATAAGGCGTATTGCGGAATTTTAGGAGCCAAGCTTTCAAGATAGCTTGCCGGATAAGGCGTAAAAGCCAACACCTTCAGCGCCGCATCAGGGTTTACGGGTTCGGGGTGAATATCATTGTAAAGCGACAAACGATTGGGATCAAACTGGCCGCCAGAAATTTGCCGGGCAAAGTGAATTGCTGCAAGTGTTAAACCAATATCCAGCCGCGCCAGCTTCATGGGATCAGTGGCAACTTGGGCTTCAGCATTGTCAAACGAGGTCAACACCTCTGGCAGATAATTTTTGGCCAGCAAGCCATCAGCAGCAGCACCGCTTAAGGTTTTTAACACATCATTGGCGCGGGCCGAAACGTGGCCTTCTGCCATCCACACGGGCTTGAAACCATTTGTTTTGTAAAAGGCTAAAACAGCCTTACGTTCAACTTCAACGGCCTTGATGGGGGAAGCCTTGTCAGCAAGGCTTACACGAATGGCCTCAGAATCAGGCGCCGGTGTTTGCAGGGCAATGAAGCTTGGATCATACACGGGCAAAACCACTGGCGGGGCATAATCCACAGTACCCATGCCAAGGCCTGGCAGCAGCTCTGGTTCAGATAAATCATTCAGCTGTCTTCCGGCGCCAATTTTCTTTTTCGGCGGTGTGCCATAAATCGAATTGTCTTGATTATCTTGCCACCAAGGCTGTTTTGCATTGAAGGGTTCAGACGCCTGCTGTTGTTGCTGATTGTGCTGGCGAACACCAAAAAGTTGTTCAAAAAAATTGAGATGACGTTTTGGTGGCCCCGCTTGGGCCGAACCTGCCGCCAATGCCAAAACAGAAAGCCCAAGCAAAAGCCGAGGTAGAAGTTTTGGCATTATATGTTCTCTCATGGTGGGTTGGGTAGTATTTTGAAGGTTGCGTAGAGTTAATCGAAATATACTGCTCTTTGTGGCGATTCAATGAAGTTTCGCCTTTTTCCAGACAATAATTTAAACCTTAGGTGCCGGTGGCCTCTTCCAAGCCCAAATCGCGCATTTTACGATACAATGTTGAGCGGCCAATGCCCAGCTTTCTTGCCACTTCCGACATTTGGCCGCGATAACGATGCATGGCCAGTTTGATCATATCGGCTTCAACTTCTTCAAGCGTGCGAATATGTCCACCTTCTGTGACGATTGAAACACCAATGGCGTTGCCATCGCTCACTTGGCCTGAACTGGTGCGAGCCGCAATTTCAGGCTTTTTGGGCAATTGGGGGGCAGGTGGAATTTGCACATCATAGCCATCGACCAGAGAGGCAATTTGTGGAAAATCGACCACATTCAAAACTTCGCTTTCACACAAAACAATGGCGCGGAAAATGGTGTTTTCAATTTGGCGCACGTTGCCGGGCCAACTATAGGCTTGTAACATTTCAAGGGCTGTTTTGCTGATGCCGTGAACTTTGCGGCCTTCTTCGGCGGAAAGCTTGGTGATAAAATGGCTGACCAAAGCGGGAATATCATCTTTGCGATCACGCAATGCCGGAACCATGATCGGAAACACGTTGAGGCGATAATAAAGATCTTCGCGGAATTGGCCGGCCTTGACCATTTCGATCATGTTTTTGTTGGTGGCTGAAAGTAGGCGAATGTTCACCTTTACGGGTTTGCGTGAACCTACGGGGTCAATCTCGCCCTCTTGAATGGCGCGCAGCAACTTTACTTGCATATCAAGGGGCAAATCGGCCACTTCATCCAAGAACAATGTTCCGCCATCGGCTTCTTGAAACTTGCCCAAATGTTTGGCTGTGGCCCCTGTGAAGGAGCCTTTTTCATGGCCAAACAGAATTGATTCCACCAAGTTTTCAGGAATGGCCCCACAATTGACAGCGATAAAGGGCTTGCCCGATCGTTCGCTTTCGCCCTGAATGGCACGCGCAATCATTTCCTTGCCAACACCTGATTCACCTTCAACCAGAATTGGAATATTTGATTGTGCGCCACGCCTGCCTAAGCGCAACACATTAGCCATGGCAGGCGAAGAGGCTATCAAATCATCAAATGTCAAAGCGCCAGAGACGCGCTTGTTCAAGCGTTTCACTTCTTCAGTCAGCGCGTTGACTTTCAGCAGGTTTTGCAGCGAAACCCGCAAACGTTCGGGGGAAACAGGCTTGACCACAAAGTCATCTGCGCCAGCGCGCATGGCTTTGATAACAGTTTCAATCGAGCCTTGCGACGTTTGCACAATAACGGGCAAATCGCCGCGCAGGCCTTGCAGTTTTTCTAAAAACTCCAAGCCGCCCATGCCGGGCATCATCAAATCGAGAATTGCCAAACTGATGGAAGGGCCAATGGAGCCGGATAAAATTTCAATGCCTTTTTGGCCATTTTCAGCGGTTAAAACATCAAAGCCAAAGCGTTTGACCATCTCTTCAAGGATGCGGCGTTGGGCTGGTTCATCTTCAACTATCAAAACGCGATTCGACATATTTCCCGCTTCACTTACAAGTTTGAGGCCGTTTCAGTGTGCGCAAGTTGTTCTTGCGTCATAACCTTTGGCTGTTGGTTGGTGTTAGCTTGCCCCAGACTGGTAAAGGCCACCTTAACAGCCTAGTTTATTTTGAAGCAGTTTGCGCCTTTGGCGGCGATGGCATGAATACCGCATTGAAGCTGCTGGGTTTCTACGCCATATCAGGGCATCAAAGAGAGAAATTTACATGACCAAAACAGCCGCTTTACAAAATTTACCCACTTGGAATTTGGATGATCTTTATGTAGGCCCCAACGCGCCCGCTTTTGAAGCCGATATGCACCGCGGCGCCCACGAAGCCGCACAATTTGCTGCCGACTATAAGGGAAAGTTAAGTGCCTTAAATGGCGCCAACCTTGCCATTGCCATTGAACGCTATGATGGCCTTTCAGATCTTCTTGGCCGGGTTGGTTCTTATGCCCAACTTTATTATGTGGGCGACACGACTGATTCAGCGCGGTCCAAGTTTTATGGCGATGTGAACACGAAGATGACGGATATGTCGTCGATGTTGTTGTTTTTCGAATTGGAACTGAACAGCATTGATCAAGCCGCGATGGCTGAGGCCATGAAAAATCCAGCACTTGGCCATTACAAACCGTGGATTGATAATCTTCGCGCCGAAAAGCCATATCAATTGGATGATAAAACCGAACAGCTATTCTTGGAAAAATCACAGACAGGGTTTGGCGCGTTCAATCGCCTGTTTGATGAAACCATGGCGGGTTTGCGTTTTCATGTCGATGGCGAAGAATTGACACTCGAACCCACATTGAATTTGATGCAGCACCAAGATGAGGCTAAGCGCAAAGCTGGCTCTGATGCTTTGGCCAAAACCTTTGGCGATAATATCAAGCTGTTCACGTTGATCACCAACACACTGGCCAAAGACAAAGAGATTTCTGATCGCTGGCGCGGCTTTAAAGATATTGCTGCGGCACGCCATCTGTCCAACCGCGTTGAACCTGAAGTGGTGGATGCCTTGGTGGCCGCTGTGCGTGAAGCCTATCCAAAACTTTCACATCGTTATTATAAAATGAAAGCCAAATGGCTGGGCAAAGAAAAATTAATGCATTGGGACAGAAATGCGCCATTGCCCGCAGAAGATACGCGTGAAGTGCCTTGGGTTGATGCACAAGAACTGGTGTTGAAAGCGTATGGTGCCTTTTCACCAGAGATGGCCGCAATTGCGGGCGACTTTTTTTCCAAGCGTTGGATTGATGCGCCAACACGGCCCGGCAAAGCGCCAGGTGCCTTTGCCCACCCAACAGTGCCTTCAGCGCACCCTTATGTGTTGTTAAACTATCAAGGCAAAACGCGTGATGTGATGACGCTGGCCCATGAGCTTGGCCACGGCGTTCATCAAGTGCTTGCTGCAAAGCAGGGCGCCTTGATGGCCAACACGCCGTTGACGCTGGCGGAAACGGCATCAGTGTTTGGTGAAATGCTCACCTTCCAGGCATTGCTTCGCGAAACAACAGATAAAGCCAAACGCAAAATTTTGCTGGCTTCTAAAGCTGAAGACATGATCAACACTGTGGTGCGCCAAATTGCGTTTTACACATTCGAACGCAAGGTTCATGCCGCAAGGCGCGAGGGTGAATTAACGCCTGAACAACTCAATGCCTTCTGGATGGAAGTGCAACACGAAAGCTTGGGCGACTCGATTGAATTTGGGGCGGGCTATGAAACCTTCTGGACTTACATTCCGCATTTCATTCATTCACCG
>JAYUHQ010000015.1:0-2730 GCA_043766895.1 Aestuariivirga sp. | reverse complement strand
TTTTGATCAAGCCTTGGTCTTCACCCAGCGCAATGGCTTTGCCGTTTGCGAGGAATGGGAACTTGCCGACTTTAACTTCAAATCCTGCGGCTTTTGCCTTAGCTTCGGTAAGGCCTACGGACGCCACTTGCGGGTGGCAATAGGTGCAGCCGGGGATTTGATCTTTCTTCATCGGATGCGCATCGAGACCTTTGATTTTTTCAATGCAAATCACACCTTCATGTTCGGCCTTATGCGCCAGCATCGGCGGGCCAGCCACGTCGCCGATGGCATAGAGGCCTGTGATGTTTGTGCGGCCATAACCGTCGGTGACAACGCAACCTTTATCGGTTGTCACACCAAGCGTTTCAAGGCCTAAGCCTTCGATATTGCCTACCACGCCTGTGGCTGCGATGACGCGGTCTACTGTGATGGTTTCAGTCTTGCCAGCAGTTTCAATCGTGGCCGTGACATTATTCGCACCCTTCTTCAAACTTGCCACTTTGGATGAAAGTTCGAACTTAAGCCCATGTTTTTCCAACTGCTTCTGGGCGAATTTGGAAATTTCGATATCTTCGACAGGCATAATCTGATCCATGATCTCAACCACGGTCACATCAACGCCCATTGCATTGTAAAAGCTGGCAAACTCAATGCCGATGGCACCAGAGCCTACGACCAGCAGAGACTTTGGCATTTCCGCTGGCACCATGGCCTCAAAATAGCTCCACACCAATTTGCCATCATGTTCCAAGCCCGGCAGAACGCGTGGGCGTGCACCCGTGGCGAGAATGATGTGTTTGGCGGTGTATGTCCCTGCCCCCAAGGTGCCTTTGGGCGGCGGGTTTTGCGGTTGAAAGGCAGGCTTTTTGGAATCGCTCACAACAACTTCGCCGGGCTTCGTGATCTTCGCTTCACCCCAAATGATTTGCACTTTATTCTTTTTCAAAAGGCCATTCACACCCATGGTGAGGCGGGCTGAAACCGCACGCGAGCGGGCCACAACTTTGGTGGGATCATATTTTATGTTATCAGCTGATAGTCCATAATCAGCGGCGTGGTTCATATAGGTATAAATCTCGGCCGAGCGCAGCAGCGCCTTGGTGGGAATGCAGCCCCAGTTCAAACAAATGCCGCCCAGATGTTCGCGCTCAACCAAGGCCACTTTGAAACCCAATTGTGCGGCGCGAATGGCCGTTACATAGCCGCCGGGTCCTGCGCCGATGATCAAGATATCAAAATTCGTGTCGGCCATGTTTAAATCTCCAAAATCATATGCACCAAAGGCACCAGTGCGGCACCTATGGCCCGCGTTCCTGCCACATCCAAATGCCCGCCATCGACATCACTGGCTTTGGCTACTGAACCTGCATCAAAGAAATGAACACCCAATTCTTTCGCAATTCGAGAATAATGATGGGCGAACAATTTCGATTCTTCGATCGCATGGCCCCAAAGATCATTGAACCATTCATTTTGCGTGGGCACCAACGCGGGCGGCGACATCAAAAGAATTTCAGGGCAAGTATATGTGCCAGACCAATTGTGTTTGCGCGTCAGGTTCACCAAACGCTCCATGCCCATCGAAGCATCAAAGGCGCGGCAGCGATTGGCATATTTAATATCATTGGTGCCCAACATGATGATGAGCAAATCTAGCGGCTGATGTGTTTTGAGTGAGATGGGCAGGCCAACGGCACCATTGCGGTTTTCTTCGGTGGTCGGATCATCAAACACCGTGGTGCGGCCGTTCATGCCCTCTTCAATCACGCGGGCTTTGTTGTGAAGGCCATGGGCCAAAACATTGGGCCAGCGATCTTCAAACGCCATGCGCATGCCTGTTGATGCGTTGTAACCCCAAGTGAGCGAGTCACCAAATGCGAGAATGGTTTTCATTTTACACCAACATCAATCCGGGTTCTTCCAGATACATCTTAATCGCGCCTAAGAATTCCGCACCCAGTGCTCCATCAACAGCGCGGTGGTCGGTTGAGAGCGTCACACTCATCAGTTGTTCAATCACAATGGCATTGCCGCGAACAACGGCGCGGCGTTCACCGGCACCCACGGCCAGAATTGTGGCTTGGGGTGGGTTGACGATGGCCTGGAAGTTTTTAACGCCCATCATGCCCATGTTGGAAACCGAGCACGAGCCGCCGGTATATTCCGATGGATTGAGTTTACGTGATTTGGCGCGGGCCGCATAATCTTTCATCTCGATGGAGATTTGCGCCAAACCCTTGGTTTCAGCTTTGCGCACAATTGGGGTGATCAAACCACCGGGGATCGACACGGCCACGCCCACGTCAGCGTGATGGTGTTTTACCATGTTGTTTTCAGTCCAGCTTACGTTAGCATCTGGCACTTTGACCAGCGCCATGGCCATGGCCTTGATGACGAAATCATTGACCGAAACTTTCCACTCGGGCTTGCCATCTTTATCTTTGGGTGATTGCAGGTTCAGGCGCTCACGCAAGGCCAGCAAGTTTTCCAACGAGATATCAACTGTGACATAGAAATGCGGAACAGTTTGTTTGGATTCTGTCAGGCGGCGCGCGATGGTTTTGCGCATTCCATCATGCGGCACCAGATCATAGGAACCATCTTCAAACAATTTGAGAACGGAGGCATCTGAAGGTGATGCGGCCATGGTGGGGGCAGCGGATTTGGCAGCGGCGGCACTTGGCGTGAAGCCTTCCACATCTTTCACCACAATGCGGCCATGGGGGCCTGATCCGTGTACGGATGAAA
>JAYUHQ010000014.1:0-2733 GCA_043766895.1 Aestuariivirga sp. | reverse complement strand
AATCACCCGCTCAACCAATGCCAGTCGTGTTGCCGCGTTAATTGCGGTGGTTTTGTTTGCCATTCTTGTGGCTGCACCATGGTGGGGTGCCACGTCTACCATCAGGCTGATTGGCGAATTCATGGTCTACTTGGCATTGGCCTCGTTGTGGAATTTATTGGCGGGCTATACTGGTCTCGTGTCTGTGGGCCAGCAGGCCTATGTGGGCTTTGGCAGCTATTGTTTGATGTCTGTTTGCCTGCTTTTGGGCTGGCACCCGTTGATTGGCATCCCCATTGCGGGCCTTGCTGCGGTGTTGGTTGCGTTGCCCGTGGGCAAATTGGTGTTTCGCTTGCAAGGCGCTTATTTTGCCATTGGCACTTGGGTTGTGGCCGAAGTGTTTAGGCTTCTTGCCGCGCAAATTACAGTTCTTGGGGGTGGTTCAGGCATCAGCTTGCCTGCCCAAGTTTTAAAGCAAATCGCAGATGTTAAATTCTGGCGTGAAGCCACAATCTATTGGCTGGCTTTGGCTTTGGGCATTGGCGCAATAGCACTGGTCTATGGCCTGTTACGGTCGCGCATCGGCCTGGCGCTCACTGCCATTCGTGATAGCGAAGTTGCATCATCAAGCCTTGGCATCAACATTGGCAAAGTTAAATATGCGGTTTATGTGTTGGTGGCTGGCATGACGGCGATGGTTGGCACACTTATCACGTTGCAAAAAATACGCGTTTCGCCTGATGCAGCATTCAGCGTGAATGATTGGATGGCATTTGTCATCTTTATCGTTGTGATTGGTGGCATCGGCACAATTGAAGGCCCGATTGTCGGCACCATCATTTATTTTCTGCTGCGCGAATTCTTGGCTGATCTGGGTTCGATCTATTTGTTGTTTCTTGGCGCTTTGGCCATCATCATCATGTTGGTCGCGCCCAAAGGCATCTGGGGTTATATTGCCCAACGTTGGAACCTTTCGCTGTTTCCAACGGGGTATGTTGTGAATTTAAAGGATTGAACCATGGCCAATAAAGTCATCATTTCTGTGGCAATAACGGGCGGCATTCACACCCCCACCATGTCGCCACATCTGCCCATAACGCCCGACGAAATTGCCGAACAGTCAATCGCTGCGGCAAAGGCTGGTGCTTCAATCATTCACTTGCACGCGCGCGACCCTAAAGACGGGCGCCCCACGCCAGACCCTGCGGTTTTCATGCAGTTCCTGCCACGCATCAAACAGGCTTGTGATGCTGTGATCAACATCACCACCGGTGGCGGCTTGAACATGACGGTGGATCAGCGCCTTGCGGCACCACTTGTGGCCAAGCCCGAAATGTGTTCACTCAACATGGGTTCGATGAACTTTGCACTTCACGGTTTGGCTGATCGTTACAAAGATTGGAAACATGATTGGGAAGAGCCTTATCTTAGAGGCACAGATGACTTTATTTTTCGCAACACGTTCCGAGATATTGCCCGCATTCTGAAAGATCTTGGCGAAGAACACGGCACACGCTTTGAACATGAATGTTATGATGTGGGCCATCTTTATAATCTTGCGCATTTTGTCGATAAGGGTGCCATCAAGCCGCCATTCTTTGTGCAAATGATTTTTGGAATCTTGGGCGGTATCGGTGCAGATATGCGCAACTTGATGTTCATGAAAGAAACCGCCGATAAATTATTTGGCAAAGATTATCGTTGGTCGGTTCTTGCTGCGGGCAAAAACCAAATGGCCTTTTGCACGCAAGCCGCAATGATGGGTGGCAATGTGCGCGTAGGTCTTGAAGATTCGCTTTATATGGGCAAAGGCAAACTTGCCACGTCAAACGCTGAACAGGTGGCGAAAATTCGCCGTATCATCGAAGAACTGGGATTAGAAATCGCCACACCAGCAGAGGCGCGAGAAATACTGGCGCTCAAGGGCGGTGATAGGGTGGGCTTTTGATGATGAACCCCTTTGTTTATGCGGCCTTGCCAACCCGCGTGGTTTTTGGTCGCGGCACATTGTCTGAAGTTGCTGTTGAAGCCAAACGCCTTGGTATCATGCGGCCGCTGGTTATTACCACAAGCCACCAAGCGGGTTCAGGCCTGGCAATCATCAAAACAACGGGCGGCGTATCCTTTGCCGCTGCCGCCATGCACACGCCTGTCAATGTTACCGAGCAAGCGCTGGCCATTGTCAAATCTGAAGGCTGTGATGGCACTATTGCCTTGGGTGGTGGATCATCCACTGGCCTTGGCAAAGCCATCGCTTTGCGCACAGATTTGCCGCAGTTGGTGATCCCCACAAGTTATGCCGGATCTGAGATGACCAATATTCTGGGTGAAACAGCAGAGGGTGCCAAAACTACAAAACGTGATGCAAAAATTCAGCCTGAAGCAGTGATTTACGATCCCAATTTGCTGGACACTCTACCTGATAATTTTGCCGCCACATCAGGCATGAACGCCATCGCTCACGCCGTTGAAGGGCTTTATGCGGTTGATGGCAACCCCATTATATCGTTGATGGCAGAAGAAGGCATTCGCGCCATTGCTGCGGCCTTGCCCAAGGGCAAAGCGGGGCATGATGAAGCGCTTTATGGCGCATGGCTGTGTGGCACCGTGTTGGGCTCAGTGTCTATGGCGCTGCATCACAAGCTTTGCCATGTGTTGGGCGGCAGTTTCAATTTGCCCCACGCAGAAACCCATACGGTGATTTTGCCCCACGCCACGGCCTATAATGCCAAGGGATCGCCTGAAGCCATGGCC
>JAYUHQ010000013.1:0-2740 GCA_043766895.1 Aestuariivirga sp. | reverse complement strand
GTCATGGAACATCATAATGTGGTGATCATTGGTGGCGGGCCAGCGGGCCTTGCAACAGCGCTTGAACTTCAACGCGGTGGCGTAAACGACGTTGTGGTTTTAGAACGAGAGCAGGAAGCTGGTGGCATTCCGCGCCACTGCGGGCATCGTGGTTTTGGGCTTTATAAAAATTATGGGCTGCTGACAGGCCCAAGCTTGGCGGCAAAACTGCGCGCCGACACTGCTGCGCTGGACATTCGCACAAGCACAACGGTTTTAGAATTCAACATGCGCGGCAACATGCGTGTGCAAACAACTGCGGGCGTTGTTGAAATGAGTGCCGATAAAATAATTTTGGCCACTGGTGCGCGCGAAACTTCCCGTGCGGCACGATTGATTGGCGGCAACAAAATAAAAGGTGTGATGAACACGGGTGAATTTCAACAACGGGTTTATCTCAATCATGAAAAGCCGTTCGAACGTCCGGTGATTATTGGCGGGGAGTGGATTTCATTTTCGAATATTCTCACCTGCCGCCATGCAAAGATCAAGCCTGTGGCCATGGTGGTCGAAAATTCCAGTTTTGATGTGCCAGCACACTTTGCTTGGGGTGCAAAACTTTTGCTCGGCGTAAACACCATTCGCAATGCCAAGCTTATTGCAATCCATGGCAAGGCACAGGTTGAAGCCGTGGTGCTTGAACACAATGGCAAAACCCTGGAACTTGCATGTGATGGCGTAATTATCACGGGAAAATTGCGCAGCGAAAATGCGCTGTATTCATCGGGCTTTTTAGAGCGTGATGGCGATGCGCCCAAGGTAACAGGCAGTTTCAAAACATCGCGCCCCAATGTTTTTGCCGTGGGCAATGTTTTGGGAAAAGTTGATACGGCGGGCCACTGCATGGCCCAAGGCCGCGCTTTGGCAAAGGTGGTTGTATCATGAAAGTTTTGGCAATTGATCAAGGTACAACGGGCACCAAGGCCTTCACCTATGATGATGAAGGCCATTTCAAAAAAGTGTTTAGCGCCGATGTAACCCAGCATTATCCACAACAGGGTTATGTTGAACATGATGCCGAAGAGCTTTTCAACCACGTTGAAAAGGCCATCACCAAAGCCGGAAAAATTGATGCCATTGGTTTGGCCAACCAAGGTGAAACGCTGGTGGCCTGGGATAAAGACACCGGCAAGCCTGTGCATAATGCCATTGTGTGGCAAGATGATCGCACCAAAGAGTTTTGTGCAAGGCTAAAAGCCGATGGGGCCGAAGCGCTGACCACCGCTGTGGCCGGGTTGCCGCTTGATCCTTATTTTTCTGCCAGCAAATTTCGTTGGCTGCTCGACAATGTGCCCGAAGCCCAAATTTTGTTGAAGGCCGGCAGATTGCGTTTGGGCACAACAGATTCATATTTCATCGATCAACTGACCGGACATTTTTTCACCGATGTGACCACAGCCTCGCGCACATCGCTCATGTCTCTCAACACATTGCAATGGGATGATGAGCTTTGCGCTTTGTTCGGCGTGCCGCGTGAATGTTTGGCCGAAATTCGCCCATCGGCGGGAAGTTTTGGCAGCACCATTACAGCCAGCATGGTGGACCAACAGGCAGCCTTGTTTGGCCATGGCGCAACCAAGCTTGGTGATGGAAAAATTACCTTTGGCACAGGGGCATTTGCTTTGGCGCTGGTTGGCAACAAGCGGCCGGCCAGCGACAGTTCAGGCCTGCTGCCCACAGTGGCTTGGCAGATTGGCACTGCGCCTGCTGAATACGCCGTGGATGGCGGCATTTATAATGCGGCATCGGCTGTCAATTGGGCCAAGGGGCTTGGCCTGTTCAAAGACTATGCTGAGATTAACAGTTTTAAAAACCCATCGGCAATTTCGCGCGGATTGGTTTTTGTGCCCGCCCTATCAGGCTTGGCTTGCCCGCATTGGGATAGGAACGCGGCTGGCCTGTGGCTGGGCCTTGGCCTTGATACAACCAAGCACGATATGATGCAGGCGCTGCTTGAAGGCATCGCACTGCGCGCCGCCGAAGTGATGAACGCCATGGCGCGCCAAGGTGCCCGTGGCAACAGCATTTCAATTGATGGCGGCTTGGCAAGCAATGCCTATTTTGCGCAATTTCTAGCCAATGCTTTAAACCGCCGTGTGAATGTTGCGGCCTCTGCGGATTTGACCGCATTGGGTGTGGCCCGCATGGCGATGTTGGGGGCCGGGGTTAAAACCCTTCCGCCTTTGGCCCAATCCACCACCCCATTGCTGCCGTTTGATCCATTGCCTGCCAACTTGCATTCAAGATTTGGTATTGCAATTTTACGTTCAAAAGGCTGGAAAGGCTTTTAGAGATTCACGGGAGAGTTAAAATGGCAATCACAGGCACAACAGAAAAATCAACCGGCCGCATTCGCTATGGCATGGTGGGCGGCGGGCAGGGCGCGTTTATTGGCGCTGTGCACCGTTTGGCCGCACGCATTGATGATCATTATGAATTTGTGGCCGGTGCATTATCAGCCGATGCAGTTAAGGCAAAAGCATCAGGCGAAGAATTGGGCTTGAACACTGATCGTATTTATTCAGATTATAAACTGATGGCCAAGTCCGAAGCCAAGCGCCAAGATGGCATTGAAGTTGTGTCGATCGTAACCCCAAACCACATGCATTTTCCCGTGGCCAAGGCGTTTATCGAAGCGGGCATTCATGTGATTTGTGACAAGCCCCTTTCATTGAATTTGAAAGAGGCAAAACAGCTTGAA
>JAYUHQ010000012.1:0-7303 GCA_043766895.1 Aestuariivirga sp. | reverse complement strand
CAGTTGAAGAACAAGCCACGCGGATGGCGGAGACCCGCGCTGCCTGAATGCGTGATTATTTCGGCGCAATGATCTGAATTGAAGGATCATAAGTGATGTGTTGAACTGTTTTGCTTTTCATGCCCATGGCCGTTCCATCAATAATCATAACGGATGGCTTTTGGTTGGCGTCAACATACATCACCACATGGCTAGAAGCCTTAATTCCCATCGCTTGGCCCGAACTGTCGAAGGCAAAACTGCTCAACGTTGTTCCGTCAATCGGCTGTGGGCCAAGGCATTGTAAGTTTTTCATGCCCTTCATGCCCGAAGCAAAGCCTTGGTTAATCGCATTTGTTGTCATCTTTGACATCATCGCAGGCATAGCCATCCACTTGCCTTTAATTTTCATCCACTCACCGTTGCTGAGCATCACAGCTTCCATTTCAGGCGATTTCATATGGAAACTTGAAGGAAGAATAACATCCACTTCCATTTTTCGCGTTTTGCCATTGGCGCTTTGATCCATCGTCACATGGTAAGGGCCAGCAGTTTTAAATGACTGCAACACTTGGGCAAAATCTGCGGGGCAATCAGCCAAAGCAAAGTTTGCCCCAAACATCATAAGCAATGTGGAAAAAAATATACGTTTCAATTTGGCCTCCAATTTCCGAAGCCCCCGGAAGGCGAGCCTACAATGATGTCGCAGGGCGAGCAAGGTGAAGCTGACTATTTCATCAGGTATGTTATGAGAAGGCATGGAGCAGAACAAAATTATACTCATCAAATCTTTGGTGGTGTTCGTGTTTTTTGTGGTCTTGATGGTGGCAGAACACGTTGCACCAGCAGTTCGAATGCGCATGAACCTCAACCGATTGGGCAAAAACCTATCTTTGGCGGGCCTAAATTTTTTGGTTTCTCCCCTGATCGTTTTGCCAATTTCACATTTCGCATCGGCCCACGCGCTGGGCTTGCGACCCCAGTGGTGGAATTTTGTGTTTGACCTGTTGGTTTTGGACGCATGGATTTATGGGTGGCACCGATTAAACCACAGCGTTCCGTTTCTCTGGCGGTTTCATGAAGTACACCATTTGGACGAGACTTTGGACAGTTCAACTGCCTTGCGCTTTCATTTTGGCGAAGTGGTTTTGTCGGCCTTGGTGCGCGCGCTGGTTATTTGGCTGCTCAGTGTGCCGTTCATAACTGTGGTTATCTTTGAAGCGTTGCTGGTCATCGCGGCAGTGTTTCAACATTCAAATCTGCGCTTGTCACCACCATTTGAAACAGCACTTTCCAAATTTATTGTTACACCCTCTTTGCATTGGGTTCATCACCATGCCAAGCGCGCGGATACCGACTCAAACTATTCCACAATACTTTCGATATGGGACAGAATTTTTAAAAGCCACAGCCCCACAAGGCGCACATTGACGATGAAAATGGGCGTTGAAGGCACCAATGATGATTCCATTTTGCGCCTTATTTTAAGACCATTTTGGAAGGCATAGCGTCGAATCAATGGCTTCGATATGAAGCTTGAAACGGAGCACCTATGAACCTGAATTTTCTAAGCCGCGAAACCCTGATACAACTTTTAGCAACGGTGATGATCCCCTTATCTGTTGCTGGAACAGGAATTTATTATACGCGCTGGCAACAAAATTTGAATGATTTGAAAACGATGATTGATCTTGTTTCTGATCAAAATCCTGAAAAGCGCAAATATGGCGTTGCGATGTTTGAATATCTTTTGAAAAACGATAAGGTTCCTGTTGAATTTGTAGCCGCCCAATTGGCCTTCGCCAACTCTTCGGCTGATAAGGAATTGCTGCCTTTGATGGAGCAGGCGTTGTTAAAAGCCTCGGCAGAAAATTCCAAAGTTGAAATCACCTTCCGTGAGGCTTTAGAGCGCTTGCCGTCGCGTTTGTTCGTGCATACGATGGATGATAACCAACGCAATTGTGTGCGCACATTGATTGGCAAAATGCGTGACGTGGACTCTTCTGCCATTGTGGTGCCGGGCTATGCCCGCGCAACCTGGGGCGGCAAGGCCCATGAACTGCGCGTATTTCAGCAAACTGATTTGAAACGTGCGGGCGAACTTTCTCAAATGTTTAATGATGTGGGCTTGCCGGTTACGGTGAAAGACTTATCTGCCGGAGATACCAACAGCGGCAGGCCGCGGCCAAACACGTTTGAACTTTGGTTTGGCTCTGATCCCATACCCGCTTCTTGCGGTTAATTGGCCCAAAAAATGCACGGCTATCAGCTTGGGTTTGCATTTTGCAACAACTGAACTGATTTGGTACAACTTGAGACATGGCAGACGTTAACGCATTCACGAAGGCCCTGAAGGAAGCAAGGTTGGCCGAAGCTGCACACCTTGATGCGGTTTTGGATCTGCGTGATGCGCGTGTGCTGCGCTTGGAAACTTTGCGTGAAACGCTTCAGCCCCAATTGAAAATGAACAGTGAAGGCAATTCATTTTTTGAACTTTCTTTGCAAGCCGGTGAAAAGCCAAAGCTTTGGCTTGATCTTATTTCCGCAATTGAGATGGAACCTGATCCAAAAACCTATCGCTTGATGCAGGGAAAACAGGGTGCCCGCGAATGCCTGCTTGAAACGCAAGATGCCAATCAAATGGCGGCATTTGCCCTAAAATATTTGGCACATCGGCTGATTGCGCAAGACAAGCTTTCGGCAAATTTGCCAATGAGCGCACTTAAACCAGAGCAACTAAGCCGTTATAGCATCTGGGATTTGGCCTATGTGTGGTTTACGGGTGTTCTCTTAGGGGCGCTGGGGCTTTTGGCATTGGCTTTGGCCTATGGTCGCGTGCAGTTTTAGCCACCTTTCTCTGTTACAAACTGAAACACCATGTGATTTCGAGTTCACCCTGCGAGTTTGGTAAAACAATCCATGAAAGCCAAATCGAGCGAGTTGAAAATGTCTGGAATTCTTGCAGTGAATGAAAAGATTGCGGTTGAAAGCGTGCTGGCAAAAACGCCAACAATGAGCCGCGATCTTCCGCAGCGTTTGGCCGATTTTCAAACATTGGCAGATGGATTGGATTATGCCGCACAAGGTGTGACAGGTTTTAATTTTTATTCAGGTCGTGGCGCATTGGAAAGCGTTTTACCTTTCGCTGAGTTGCGCCGCCGTGCTTTGCTCACGGCGCGCCATTTGATGTCAACGGGTTTGAAGCGCCATGATCGCGTGGCCATTGTGGCCGAAACTGGTGCTGATTTTGTAGTGACATTTTTTGCCTGCCAATATGCGGGCCTTGTTCCGTGCCCGGTGCCTTACAGCATGTATATCGGCGGGCGCGAGGCTTATGAGCAGCGCATTGCTGGAATGCTGAAAGCAGCTGATGCCCATTGCATCGTTACATCTTCCGAGCAGTTGGATAGCATCATGGTTGCCGCAAAGCTGGCAAATATCGAATATGTTTTCACCCATGAAGAATTGGCCGCTCTTCCTGAATCAATGCAAAAGCTTTCAGGCTTTGCGGCTGATGATATGGCTTATATTCAATATTCATCGGGTTCGACCTCTGCGCCCAAGGGTGTTTTGATTTCTCAACGCGCCATTATGGCAAATGCGCGCGGCATGCTGTTGCATGGCATGAATGTAAAGCCAACCGATCGTGGGTTTTCATGGTTGCCGCTTTATCATGATATGGGCCTTGTTGGTTTTTGCCTCAGCCCCTTGCTTGCCCAATCAAGTGTTGATTTCATGGCAACAACGGCCTTCGCACGGCGGCCCGGCCTGTGGTTGAAATTGATTTCTGAAAACCGGTGCACCGTTTCGTTCTCGCCTTCGTTTGGTTATGACCTTGCCGCAAAACGCATTTCGGCTGATGCCTTGAAGCTTGATCTTTCGTGCTGGCGCGTGGCTGGCATTGGCGGTGATATGGTCAGGCCTGATGTGTTAAATGAATTTGCTTCAGTTTTGGACGCAGCGAAGTTCAACCCAACAGCATTCTTTCCCTGTTACGGCATGGCAGAATCAACTTTGGGGATTTCATTTTCAGATGTCACCAAGCCCATTCGTATTGACTATGTTGATCGCAAAGCCGTTCGCAACGAAAGCACGGCCAGACCAGTGGCCGCGGATGCCGCCGATGCGCGCGCTTTTGTTGTGTGTGGCAAATCAATTCCTGGGCATGAATTGCAAGTGCGCAACGCCGCAGGCGAAGTTGTTCAGGAGCGCGAAATTGGTCGCATCTATGTAAAGGGCGCTAGCTTGATGAGTGCCTATTTCAACAACGCTGAAGCCACCGCCGAAGTGATGGATGGGCAGGGTTTTTTAGACACGGGCGATATGGGTTATGTGCTTGATGGCGAAATTGTCATTACGGGCCGCGCCAAAGATTTAATCTTGCACAATGGCCGCAACATCTGGCCCCAAGATATTGAATGGACAGCCGAACAAAATGCTGAATTGAAATCTGGTGATGTTGCTGCCTTTGCTGTTGAGGGCGAAGATGGCGATGATGAGGTTGTGGTATTGGTAGAATGCCGCAGCACAGATAGCGCTGTTCAAGAAAAATTGCGCCGCGATGTGGCAAAATTGGTTCACCAAGGTTCTGGTGTTCATTGTAAAATTGAATTGGTGGCCCCGCGCAGTTTGCCGTTTACATCGTCTGGCAAACTTTCACGGGCTGGTGCTCGCACCAAATATCTTGCAGGTGAAATGAACGTCATCAGCGCAGCACAAGCCTAAGCGCCAGATGCGAATTGCACTCACGGGAGCGACCGGTTTTGCGGGCAGGATAATTCTGCAGGAACTGCTTTTGGAAAATCATGCCATTACGGCGCTGGCCCGAAAACCTGAACAATTATCAAACAATGGCATCACGGTTGTACAGGGCGATCTGGCTGATCTTGCTGCCTTGGCCCAGCTGGTTGAAAAGGCTGATTGCGTTGTGCACGTGGCGGGCGCGATTGCGGCCCACAACCGTGCCGACTATTTTAAAGTAAATCTTGATGGCACAAAATTGCTTTATGCGGCGGCCAAAAATGCGGGTGCCAAACGCTTTGTCTATATTTCGTCAATCACCGCAAGAGAGCCCTTGCTTTCACACTATGCGGCAAGCAAGGCCGCAGCCGAACATTTTCTGATGGGGCAGAATGATGGCCCGGATGTTTTAATCTTGCGGCCCAGTGCCATTTATGGACCGGGCGATAAAGCAACTTTGCCATTGCTGAAAGCACTGCAATCAAATTTTGCAATTTTGCCCGGGCGTGCCACGGCTAAATTCTCGTTGATCCATGTTCAAGATTTCGCCCGCGTGGTGGCAGCGGCAGCACCGTCAAAAGCAGTTGGCATATTAGAAGTTGATGATATGGGCGGCGGCCACATGTGGGCTGACTTGATAAAGGTCAATCGCGAAATGACGGGCTTTCCGCAAAAGACAGTTTATGCACCCAAGGCAATGGCAAAAACCGTTGCGGCCTGTGCCGAACTTTATGGTATGATCGCGCGCCAGCCATCGATGACCAATCGTGGCAAGGTAACCGAACTTTATCATTCAGATTGGGTGGCAAAAGGTGCCAATTGGCCGAGAGACAATCCGATTGGCTTAAGGCAAGGTTATGAGGATACGTGGAAGTGGTACGTCCAAGCGGGATGGCTGCAGAATAAAACTCAGGAACGGAGAACGTAAACATGCCAGACACTTCCGACATTGTTGACGTGTTGTGCAATTTGCTTGCACCTTTTAATATCGAAAATAAACCGCTGTCAGAAGCCACTGATATTCCTGCAGAGTTGAACATCGACTCGGTTGGCATTTTAGATTTCATCATGGAAGTGGAAGATCATTTTGACATCGAAATTCCTATGAATGCCGTTTCAAACATCAGAACCATTGGTGAGTTGGCGGCTTTTGTTCAATCCAATTTAAACAGGGCCAAGTGATGGTTGATCTTCTCGAAAAACATAAAGGCATGGCCGATCGTTTTCAACGCATGTTGGACATGGGCATTAATGGTCTTGGTGTCACCAATGATCAGATGTTGTCACCCACAAGGGCGATGGTGGGCAATCGTGAAATTATTCTGGCCGGCACCAACAATTATATGGGCATAACGTTTGAACCTTCAGTGATTGCAGCGGGCCAAAAAGCCTTGGCCGAATTTGGCACAGGCACAACGGGTTCACGCATTGCCAATGGCAGCTTTGCCATGCACAAAGAATTAGAGCGTTCGCTGGCCGAGTTTTTAGGCCTGAAACATTGCATTGTTTTTACCACGGGTTATCAGGCCAACTTGGGCATGTTATCAGGCTTGGCTGGCCCGAAGGATACGATTTATCTTGATGCTGACTCCCATTCATCAATCTATGATGGGTGCACATTATCGGGCGCTAAGCTGGTGCGCTTCCGGCACAATGATGCCGCAGATTTGGACAAGCGCATGGCCCGCAGCGAAGGCGAAGAGGGCGGCAAACTTGTTGTGCTCGAAGGCATTTATTCAATGCTGGGCGACAGAGCCCCGCTGGCTGATTTTGTGGCGCTGAAACAGAAACATGATTTTCAGTTGTTGGTTGATGATGCCCATTCATTCGGCGTGTTGGGGCCCAATGGACGCGGCTTGGGCGATGAAGCCGGCCTTGAAGATGGCGTTGATTTCGTCATCGGCACATTTTCAAAAAGTGTTGGCGCCATTGGTGGCTTTGGTGCCAGCAACCATCCGCTGTTTGAAACCCTGCGCTATGCCATGCGGCCATATATGTTTACCGCATCGTCATCGCCAGCATCTGTTGCAACATCGATTGCGGCACTGAAGGTGTTGAAGGCTGAGCCTGAACGCCGTGCAAAATTATGGGCCAATTCAGAACGCTTGTTTAAAGGCTTGCGCGCCCTTGGCTTGCAAACTGGAACCGATGTGGTGAGCCCGGTGATCGCCGTTAAAATGCCCGATGAATTGACCACCATCACCAAATGGAATGCACTTTTTCAGGCGGGTGTTTATGTCAATATGGCTGTGCCGCCCGGAACCCCCAACCGCCTGTGCGTGCTGCGCTGTTCAGTTTCAGCAGCCCATACAGAGGCAGAGATTGATCGCATTATTGCGATTTTCAAAGACGCTGTTGCCTAAAGCCATTAAGGCATAGCTTTGCCTAGAGTAGTTTCGTGGCGTTCGAAACGAGGGAAGAAGGGAAGCGCGTGGGATAATCCATCGCGGTTTGCCACTATTATTTAGAGTGGCTATGATATGCTTTGGGAAACCCCACGCGCGACAGGAATTAAGCATCAGAGGAACTGTCACTCCGCCTGGCGGACTTTTAAGAAAAAGCCGCTAGGCCACGGTATACCAGC
>JAYUHQ010000011.1:0-2745 GCA_043766895.1 Aestuariivirga sp. | reverse complement strand
GGTGCACTGAGGTGGTTGATCTTGAAGCCAGCGGCATATTTCAAGCCATAACCCACCGCGCGATCAAACCCAATATGGGCAATCCATATCAATGCGATGGCGCTGACGAAGGGCAAAACCGTGAACCAACCCAAGGCCAACAAGGCTGCGGGCACCAAATAACTGTGGCCTATATTATAGGTTATGGATCCTAGACGCGCGTTGGCCAAATATCCCAACATGAAAATATCGGGCGTGAAAAATAAAATGGCGTACAGCAGCCAACCTGAATGCATTTGGCTAAAGGCAAACGTTGCCGCAGCAAAAACCAATGCGCCTTCTGCCCGCAATACAATATTTGGTGCACCTGTTACTGTGCCGTTGATTTGAGAGTGGGTGTTCATTTTCCTGTTCCTTTTGTTGCGATGATGCTATCTCGCCCCAAACCAAGCTGAACGCCATTGTCTATTATCGTTCACCAGCCTATCATATTTTTATGAACCTCTTTTTATCGTCTTGGGACTTGGTGCATGTTTATTTAACAGTCATGCGTGAGGGCAGCCTGTCTTCAGCCGCGCGAAAATTGCGAACATCACAACCCACTGTGCGCAGACAAATTGAAAGCTTGGAGGCTGAACTAGCGGTTCCACTATTCACGCGAGCACCTTCTGGCCTTATTCCCACCGAAATGGGATTAGCACTGCTCACCCAAGCCGAGGCTGCTGAATCTGCCATTGGTGCTTTTCGACGCGGATCTTCTGCGCCCGCTCAAGACGAAGCTGGATCTGTTCGCATCACCTGTTCAGAAGTTTTTGGCGTTGAAGTGTTGCCGCCGCTGCTGACGCCATTGAAGTTAAAATATCCAAACTTGAAAATTGAATTGATGCTTTCAAACCGAACGGATGATTTGCTTAAACGCGAGGCCGATATTGCTGTGCGCTTAACTCAACCCAAACAATCTTCTTTGATTGCTAAAAAAGTAGCACCTGTTGAATTGGGTTTGTTTGCCACAACACAATTGTTCGAAAAACATCCAATGCCAAAAACCTTTAAAGAACTGGCAGAAAACAGTCCTTTCATTGGCGATGATCGCCGCGATGATATTGCGCAGGGCCTTGCTGCAAGAAATCTTCCACAACCCAAGAACATTGCATTTGCCACCGACAATGATTTGGCCCAGCTAGCGGCAATTCGTGCGGGATTGGGCATTGGCATTTGCCAAGCCCAGTTGGCCCATCGTTCAAATCTAGTAAGAGTGTTGCCTAGTTTGGCAATCTATCTTGAGTGTTGGGTAGTAATGCACGAAGATTTAAAAACGTTACAACGTTTGCGCCTTGTGTTTGATTATTTAACCAAGGTTCTCGGCAAGGCCAAACTCACTGCACCATAACGCTTACCAATTCATGTTCCAGCGCATTGCCCACTGCGGCTTCATAGCTTTGCGAAATCGAGATGGGTTGACCATTGGCATTATAAAGGCAGAACAGTTCCTGCCCCTGGGTTAGTTCAACGGGTTGCCCGATCAATTTTGCGGCGGTTTCCGCCTCAATTTTGCGCACATAAGCCAAGGTGCCATTGCCAATGGCTTGCAACTGATCGGGGCTGACTGAGATTTGTGACATTTTAAACTCCATGTTTTCAAGATGGGCATGGCGCCAAAAATTTCAAGTGGCCAGCCATTTCACCCGCTTGCCAAATCCTGAAATTTAGCGTTGATTGGGGCATGGCTTGATCGGCCGGTCAAAAATTCAGGGAGTTTCAAGATGATCAAAACACTGCTCGGTGCTGTTGCACTGTCCACACTTATGGTTTCGGGCGCTTTTGCCGCCGACGTTGGCCCTGCCATCGTTTTTGATATTGGCGGCAAGTTCGATAAGTCGTTCAATGAATCGATGTTCAACGGCGCTGAAAAATTCAAAAAGGAAGCAAACGTTGCTTATGGCGAATTTGAAATCGCCAATGAAGCCCAACGTGAAGAAGCCATTCGCAACTTCGCGGATAAGGGCTATTCGCCTATTATTGCTGCAGGCTTTGCCCAAGCAGCTGCCGTTGAAAAAGTGGCCAAAGAATATCCAAATTTGAAATTCGCTATTGTTGATATGGTGGTGGATTTGCCAAACGTTGAATCAATCGTGTTCAAAGAACATGAGGGTTCCTATCTCGTGGGCATGGCTGCTGCCTTGGCTTCGAAATCTGGCAAAGTGGGCTTTGTGGGCGGCATGGACATTCCGTTGATCCATCGTTTTGCTTGCGGCTATGCTCAAGGTGCCAAGGCTGCAAAAGCTGATGCTGCTGTATTCCAAAACATGACGGGTGATACCGGTGCGGCTTGGAATGATCCTGTAAAGGGCGGCGAAATCACCAAGGGCCAAATGGCCAAGGGCGCTGATGTTGTTTATGCAGCTGCTGGTGCAACGGGTCTTGGTGTGTTGCAAGCTGCTGCAGATGGTGGCGCACTTTCCATTGGTGTTGATGCCAACCAGAACTATCTCCACCCCGGCAAAGTTTTAACATCCATGATGAAGCGGGTTGACGTTGCTGTTTACAACACCATGAAAGATGGCACCGCTGGCTTCAAGCCAGGCATTCACGCTTTGGGCCTTAAGGAAGGCGGCGTGGATTATGCCATGGACGACAACAATAAGGCGTTGTTCACAGCAGATATGACAGCCAAAGTTGAGGCAGCAAAAGCCGACATCATTTCAGGCAAACTTGAAGTGCATGACTATATGGCCGACAGCAAGTGCCCTGTTGAATAAGGAATAA
>JAYUHQ010000010.1:0-2759 GCA_043766895.1 Aestuariivirga sp. | reverse complement strand
CCTGTCGCGCGTGGGGTTTCCCAACGCTCTTCTCATAGCCACTCTAAATAACAGTGGCAAACCGCGATGGTTCATCCCACGCGCTTCCCTTCTTCTTCCCTCGTTTCGAACACCACGAAACTACCAAGTGATGAGTCTTGCCTAATCGGTTAGTGCACGGACAAGTGAAGTTTTTTCTTTAAAATTTCAACGTCGGCTTCGTTAGCAGAATAACGCTCAACCAACAGCCCGAAGGGGCCGCGGTTAATTTTAATGCGGCGCGCACCATTGGGCGCCCTGCCGATCGAAATCTTGGCACCTTTTTCAACCCAGCCGCAAATTTTTTCAATTTCAGAATTGGTCATTTACGCATTCACTCCGCAACAGCCATCCCGTTTGCTCGTTTCAGTCAAATTAAAGCTTTCGAAAGTTTTGTCTGTTCAATTTTTAGTTGCAAATGGTTTATGCTTGGTGAATCACCCGAGTGCATTTGCCTCGCAAACAAGGCCTAGAACCCGAGCGTCAAACTCCCTATGTAAGGCACATGACCCAGCACACAGAAACTGACTTGGCCCCTTTAGGTTCCAACGCTCTCAACATTCTTTCGCAAACCCTCAAAAACGCTGATGATGGAGAGTTGTTCATCGAACACACCCAATCAGAAAGCTTGGTATTTGATGATGGCCGCCTGCGCACCGCCACATTTGATGAAGGCGAAGGTTTTGGCCTTCGCGCAGTAACGGGCGAAACGGCGGCCTATGCCCACTCGTCCATGATCAACGAACAGTCATTAAAGCGCGCCGCTGAAACCTGTGCATCAATTCTATCGGCCGGCAAGCCTGCCCATGTTGATGTATCGCCAGCCGCCCCCACCAAAAAACTATACCCCACCGCCAACCCGGTGGAGGCCATGGGCTTTGCCAAAAAAATCAATCTGCTCGAAGAGGTGAATGCCTTTACCCGGGCACTTGATCCGCGTGTGTCGCAAGTTACAGTGTCACTGGGTTCATCGTGGCAGAAAATTACCATCGCCCGGGCCGATGGCAGCTTATACCACGATGTGCGCCCGCTCACGCGCTTTGGCGTTTCCGTCACCACGGCAGATAATCGCACATCAGGCCAAGGCAATCATGGCTTTGGTGGCCGCGCCGACCCGATGTTCTATCTCACTGATGCCAACTGGAAAGATGCCGCACAAGAAGCCGTGCGCCAAGCCTTGGTGGGTTTGGATGCTGAAGCAGCCCCCGCTGGCGAAATGGACGTGTTGTTAGGCCCCGGCTGGCCCGGCATTTTGCTGCATGAAGCCATTGGCCACGGGCTTGAAGGAGATTTCAACCGCAAGGGCACATCAGCTTTTGCCGGATTAATGGGAACCCGCATCGCCTCTGAAGATGTAACCGTGGTTGATGATGGCACCATTCCAGATCGTCGCGGCTCAATTTCGATTGATGATGAAGGCACCTCGCCCAATTGCACCACCTTAATCGAAAAAGGCATCCTTGTGGGCTTTATGCAAGACAGGTTGAATGCGCGTTTGATGGGTGTCAAACCAACGGGTAATGGACGCCGTCAATCTTATGCCCACATCCCGTTGCCGCGCATGACCAACACTTACATGCTCAACGGCAACAAACACCCTGATGAAATTCGCGCCTCAATGAAAAAGGGCCTTTATGCAAAAAGCTTCGGTGGCGGCCAAGTTGATATCACCTCGGGCAAATTTGTGTTCACCTGCACCGAAGCCTATTTAATTGAAGATGGAAAAATTGGTGCACCCGTCAAAGGTGCCATCCTCATTGGGTCAGGCGCTGTGGCCTTGAAGCAAATTTCAATGGTGGGCAACGATATGGCCCTTGATCCGGGCATCGGCACCTGTGGCAAGGCGGGCCAAGGTGTGCCGGTGGGTGTTGGCCAACCCACATTGCGCATCAACAATCTAACAGTGGGCGGAACCGCCGCATAATGCCACTGCCTGAATTGGTCATCTTCGATATGGATGATGTTCTGTGCCACTATGATCTGGGCCGCAGATTGCGTGCACTGGCATCGCTGGCTGATGTGACAGCGCGTGATGTGCGCGCCGCTGTGTGGGACTCAGGCTTTGAAGATTTGGCTGATTTGGGCGGCTATGCCGAAATTGAAAATTACCTGCATGAATTTGGCACAAGGCTTGGCCGCACTATAACTTTAAGCCAATGGATTGAAGCGCGTCGCTTGGCCATGTCTCCTAACCTAGAGGTGTTGGCACTGGCTAAAAAGCTGGGCGATCAAGCAAGCTTGGCAATTTATACCAACAATGGGCCAGTGGTAAAAAATCATCTGGAACAACTTTTTCCCGAAGCTGCAGACATTTTCAAACTGCGTTTTTGCTCTTACGAATTTGGCACAAAAAAACCAGATCCCATCAGCTTCGCGCGCCTTATGGAAAAGCTTGAACAAAAGCCCGAACGCTGTTGGTTCATCGATGATAAAAAATCCAATGTTGAAGGTGCAAAACTTGCAGGCCTTTATGCCCATCACTTCACCCATTGCGATGCACTGGTGAACGAAGCAAAAAAATTAGGATTTGTTCTATGACCAGCACAGCCCAACCCACAGCAACATTTCTTCAAGGCTCGATCTTCAAACATGTGGTGGTGATGACACTGACGGGTGCCCTAGGTTTGATGACGCTGTTCATTGTCGATCTGGCCGATCTCTATTTTCTATCAAGCCTGAATGATACGCGGATTACCGCAGCGATCGGTTTTGGCGGCACGCTGGATTTTGCCAATTTGTCA
>JAYUHQ010000009.1:0-2768 GCA_043766895.1 Aestuariivirga sp. | reverse complement strand
TTGTGGTGGCTTACCGTGTGACCTGGCCTGACGAATTGTTTATTTTCGGAACGCTTTCCACCATTGCAAAAAAAGTGAAGGAAGCAAAAATAACGCGCACGGCTTTGGTGTTGGTGGGGCCAGTGCTTGGCCACAATGATTTTCGTGATAGTGCGCTTTATGACAAAAACCATGAACATATTTTGCGCGTGAAGAAAAAACTAAAAAAACCAGCAAAGCCATGAAACAAAGAAACCCCAGCTTTCGCCGGGGTCGCCCTTGCAGAGGACTTCTTTTGTAAGGTTATCAATTCATCGCGGTGGCGGAACCTAAATACTTGGTCGGATCAAGGGCTGTTGCACCTTTGCGCACTTCAAAGTGAAGCTGCGGGCTTTGCACTGCGCCAGTTTGGCCGGCCTTTGCGATCACTTGGCCGCGCTTGATTTGGTCGCCTTTCTTGACGAGCAATTGTGAAGCGTGGGCATAGGCGGTGACAAAGCCGCCTGTGTGGCGGATTAAAATAAGGTTGCCATAGCCCTTCAATTCATTTCCGGCATAGGCCACAACGCCAGCTTCAGCGGCTTGGATATTGGTGCCTTCTGGAACAGCTATGTTAATGCCTTCATTTTTCATGCCGTTGGTTTTTGGGCCAAAGCCTGAAATGACCTTGCCGCGCAATGGCCAACGCATCGAAAGTTCGCTTGGCGTGGCCACGGGCGTGGCATCAGCCACTTGCGGTGCTGTTGGCTGTGTGTCTGCTACGTCCGTTTTCGGCAAAGTCAGAATGCCGGGTTTTTGGGCGATGTCACCTTTTTCGGGCGAGATGGGCTTGGCTTGGGCCACAGCACCATTGGCCGGAAGCTTGAGTTTTTGGCCTAGCGACAATGGCTTATCATGTTTCAAGCCATTCAAATCTGCAATGGCGAACGGCGAAACGTTATAGTGGCGACCCAGTGAAAACAGCGTATCGCCTGAGGCCACAATATGTTCAGTGGCCGAGGCTTTAATTTTCAAGGGTGTGGCTTGGGCCACTGCTGCCACTGGGGCTTTGGCTTCAGCAACAGTGGGTTCAACAGCGGCTGCAGCGCCAGGAATTTTCAACACTCGGCCTTGTGCCACTGTGTATGGCGCCGCGATATTATTCGCGGTGGCAAGCTTTTGCAGGCTGACATGATTGGCTTTGGCGATGCTGTAAAGCGTCATGCCGGGGCCTACTGTAATGCTGCCCGCTGCCGCAATTTTTTTGGTGGCAAGCAAAGGCTTTTTAGTTGGCGTTGGTTGAACCACTGGTTCATCGGCCGCTGCCTGGTCATCTTGAATGGCCGGCGCTTTGTAGGCAGGCGGCTTATAAGTTGGCGCATTGTTATAGGCAAACTTTTGCGCGGGCTGGGCATGGGCCACGGGCAATGGGGCAACTTGTGTTTCAACAGTGTTGTCTGCAACAAGCTTCGGCTGCTTATAAGTTTTCTTATAAGCATTGGCATAATCATATTTAGGGGCAACGGCTTGCGCAACAGGCGCATTGGCAATTGGGCTTTGGATAATTGTTTCAGGCGTGGCCGCAACTTGCGACTGTTTATAAATTGGCGCGTGATAGGCCAAGGCTGGCTTATAAAGCTTTTTGGCTTTTGGAATTGACGCGGTGTAAACCGGATCAGAATCAGAAGGATTGTCGTAGTTGCTACCAAAGCGCTCCATCTGATCGGAACAGCCCGCCAAAAGAAATGCGGCAAAGCCCGCAAGAGCAAATTTAAATGTCACCGTGCCTGACACGGCATTATGGCCACTCATACGCATACGCTACTCCAGTACAAACTTACCTACCGAGGCATACTCTCACCTCAACTTGTCAACAGCATGGCGTTTTTTGGTTAAGAGAGCGTTTATGGTGAATGCTTGGTTGCAATTATTTTTAAAATTATTCGACGGTGACTTTGGCACCCACCTGCACCAAATCATAAAGTTCAGTGACATGATCATTCAACATGCGAATGCAGCCTGATGATACTGCCTGGCCAATGCTCCACGGTTTGTCGGTGCCATGAATGCGAAAATCGGTGTCGCCCAAATAGAGTGCGCGGGCACCGAGTGGATTTTGCGGGCCGCCCGGCATCATGGTGGGAATGATGTGGCCAAGGGCCAATTCGCGCTTGATCATTTCTGCGGGTGGACGCCATGTGGGCCATTGGGCTTTGCGGCTTATAATGTTGCTGCCACTCCACGCAAAGCCTTCACGCCCCACACCCACTTTATAAACAATGGCTTGGCCTTGGGGTAAAATGTAATAAAGCTTGCGCTCTTTGGTGCGCACCAGAATTGAGCCTGCGGCCAGATCCGTTGTAAAGGCAATCACTGCACGATCAGGGCCTGAAACTTCGCCCAATGATATATTGACGGCAGACGGGGCAGACGAAATGGGAATTTCAATGTCGCCATTCATCGCCCCCGAAATGCGAACAACGCCTGTTGGCTGTGCCAGCGCTTGCTGAGATAAAGTGATTAAGAGAAATGCAATTGGCAGATTTAAACGCATGGTTCCCATCCCTGAGAGCCAATAACTGCCTGCGTTGACTTTAAGTTCCACTTAAAATTTATAGTTTCTGAATCATTGCTTTTGCAGTGGCGCGGGTTTTGGGGTGACGCCAGCGGGGCGCAATTTCCTGAATGGGCTCTAACACAAAGCGCCTTTCTGCAATGCCGGGGTGTGGCAATATCAGCGCCTTTTGCACAAGCTGGCGTTTATGTTTGATAAGGCCATGATAATCTAAAATATCAAGATCAAGCGTGCG
>JAYUHQ010000008.1:0-7450 GCA_043766895.1 Aestuariivirga sp. | reverse complement strand
AAGAAATTTGGCCACTCTGCGAAACTGACGGTATTCTAGGTGCCATTCAACATCCTGATGATGGCTATATTCAGCCAGCAGATCTCACCCAAGCTTTTGCTAAGGGTGCACGCGCGAGAGGCGCTGAAATCTATCGGAACACGGCTGTGACAGCGATTGAGCAATTGCCGTCTGGCGAATGGTTGGTGAAGACTGATCAGGGCGACATCACGTGTGAGCATGTGGTTTCCTGCTCCGGCAATTTCGCGCGCAAGACAGGCGCCATGGTGGGCCTAGATGTTCCGGTCATTCCGGTTGAGCACCAATATATCGTCACTGAATCGCATCCGCTGATCAAAGAGCGCCAAGCCGAGGGACTGCCAGAAATGGGAGTTCTGCGTGAGGCTGATTCAAGCTGGTATATGCGTGAAGAAAACGGCGGGTTGTTGTTGGGGCCTTATGAAAAGGGTGCTCCGGTTTGTTATGTCGATGGGCCTTCTGATCAATCTGAATATGAGCTTTTCCAAGAAGATCTTGATCGCTTGGGGCCTTATATTGAAACAGCAATCACACGTGTTCCTGCGTTTGGTGAAGTTGGCATCAAGAAGGTTTATAACGGTGCCATTGCCTATACACCCGATGGTTCGCCCATTATTGGACCCGCTTGGGACAAAAAGAATTTCTGGCTCAATGAAGGCCATTCCTTTGGTGTGACAGCTGCCGGTGGTGCTGGCTGGCAATTGGCGGAATGGATTGTCGATGGTGAACCCACCATTGATATGATGGGCGTGGACCCTCGTCGTTTTGGCCCGTATGCCACCAAGGGCTATCTTAAAGAGAAGAACGAAGAGGCCTATGCCAATGTGTTCACACCGCATTTTCCGGAAGAAGAACGCGTTGCTGCGCGGCCTTTAAAGCGCACACCCGTTTACGACCGGATGAAAGATTTGGGCGCAGTGTTTGGCAGTGTTTATGGCTGGGAACGGCCCGGTTGGTTTGCACCCAAGGGCTATGCGCTTTCCGAAGCAGAGCTTAACAAGCAAGATACACTGACCAATCACAATCATGGGCTACCCACCGATGATGGTCGCATTGTCGAAAAATGGTCATTCCGCCGTTCGAATTCTTTCCGCTTTGTGGGTGAAGAATGCCGCAATGTAATGGATAACGTGGCACTCCAAGATATGAGCGCTTTTGCCAAGATGGAAGTATCGGGGCCAGGTGCTCGTCAATGGCTAGAGGCCATTCTCGCCAACAAAATTCCAAAGAAACAAGGCCGCATTGCGCTGACACATCTGCTCACGCCACGTGGTGGGGTTCGGGCCGAGTTCACGGTCTATGAGTGGGCTGCAGGGCGCTTCTATCTCGTCTCCGCCGGTGCCTTTGAGCGCCATGACCATGATTGTCTGCGCAAACTTTTGCCAGCCGATGGTTCGGTGCGTTTAAATCCACTCACCACACGCCTTGGCGTGTTGGTTCTGGCTGGCCCCAACGCGCGCAAGGTTTTGCAAAAACTCACATCAACTGATTTGTCCAATGAAGCTTTCCCATGGCTTTCGGGCAAAGAAATTTCGGTTGGTACTGCTTCTGCTCATGTCTTGCGCGTCAACTTTGTGGGCGAGCTTGGTTATGAATTCCATTCACCCGTTGAAAGCCAAATTGCCCTGTTTGATCAACTGATGGAAGCAGGCCGTGAATTTGGCATCAAGCCTTATGGCATTAAGGCCATGTCTTCGCTTTCAATTGAAAAATCGTATCGTTTAATTCCGCGTGAACTGTCGATTGAATATTCGGCTTATGAATCAGGTCTCGATCGCTTTGTGCATCCTAACAAAGGCCAGTTCATTGGGCGCGATGCGTTGGTTGCCGGAAAAGAAAAAGGTCTCAATTGGAATTTCGTCACAATGGAAGTGCACGGCATCACCGAAGATCATTCTGATGCGCGCGGTTCTGAGCCAATTTACAGCAATGGCACATTAATCGGGCGGGCCACCAATGGTGGCTTTGGTTGGCGAGTGAACAAATCACTAGCCCTGGCCATGGTGCAACCCGCTTTTTCAGCTCTTGGTACAGAATTAGAAATCAAAATTCTCGATAAGATTTTCAAAACCACAGTCATTGTAGAAAGTCCTTACGATCCTGATAATATCAAACTGCGCGGATGAACTTCTTATTGAGGTGAGGCTCTGTTAGTCTGCTGGGCGAATCAGGGGGCTGCATTTTGATAAAATCCACACATGCCGGGTCAGGAATTGTCTATGTTCTTCTGGCAACGTTGGGGTGGAGCCTATCGGGATTGTTCGTTCGGCTAATGCCTGAACTTGATGGTTGGCAAATCAACTGTTGGCGCGGGCTTTGGATGGCCGTTGGTTTGTTGGTCTATTTGTTGATCACACATCGCGGTGGAATTTGGGCCCAAGCCCAAGCAATTCCAGCCTCAGTGATGCTAACATCAGCGCTTTGCTTTGCTGTCGGCACCACGTTCTATGTCACATCTCTCACTTTGGTCAGTACGGCAACAGTATCAGTAATAGGTGCCACCTCTCCATTGATCACAGCACTTTTAAGCCCATGGATTACTGGTGAAAAACCTCCGGTCTTGGCATGGATTTCTGCCGCACTTGCTCTTGTTGGAATGTCTATCATTGCCAAGGCCGGAATTGAGATTGGCCATGTTCTCGGTTTGGCGTTGAGTTGTGGTGTGCCCTTAACATTTGCCCTTCAGACCCTGCTGTTACGCAAACACCGAGAACATGACATGATGATTGCTATCTGCCTTGGTGGGTTCTTGGCATTTATTACGGCGGGCTTAGTCAGTATTCTTTGGGGCACACATTCGGCTTTTGCTATCAGTCAAAATCATTTCTTGTTGTTGATGCTGATGGGCCCGCTGCAACTTTCAATTCCATTGATATTCTATGGCTTGGGGGCACAGCAAATGCCTGCCGTGACACTGTCTCTAATCGCTATGTTAGACGCAGTGTTCAACCCCCTCTGGCCGTGGATTTTTGTGGGTGAAAAACCTGAAATTTCTTCTTTGATTGGAGGGGCGGTAATACTTGGCGCTGTGCTGCTGGTGATTGTGGCAACCCAGTTCATGCCCCGCAAGCTGGCGTGAGCAAGAGCAAAGCCACGCTTATTGGGTTTGCCGCAATTTTAATGTGGGCCTTCCTGGCGTTTTTAACTGCGTCTTGTGGCGTGGTTCCACCCTTCCAACTGGCTGCGATGACGTTTCTGATTGGCGGGCTTGCTGGCGCTTCGCGTTGGGCTTTTCGACCCCAAGGCCTGCAATCACTTCAACAAGATTGGCGCGTTTGGGCGCTCGGTACAATTGGGCTTGGTCTTTACCACAGCCTCTATTTTTTTGCCCTGCAAAATGCGCCACCCGTTGAAGCCAGTTTGATTGCCTATTTGTGGCCCTTATTGATCGTTGTGTTTGCAGCACTGTTGCCAGGTGAACATTTGCGCATACATCATGTGTTGGGTGCTGCTTTGGGACTTCTCGGCGCTGTTTTAATCATTACCAATGGGTTTTCTGTTGGATTTTCAACCGGATTAAAACCGGGTCATGTGATGGCTTTGGCTTGTGCCTTCATCTGGTCTGGATATTCGGTGCTATCGCGGCGCTTCAAGAACGTGCCCACTGATGTTGTTGTGGGCTATTGTCTGATTACGGCGCTGGTGACATTGGCGTTGCATCTGGCACTGGAAGCAACAGTTTGGCCCCATACAACTGGCCAGTGGAGCGCACTTATTGTGCTTGGGTTATTTCCGCTCGGTCTTGGCTTTTATGCTTGGGATGTTGGCATAAAAAAAGGCGACATCATGGTTTTAGGGGCCGCTTCATATGCCGCACCCCTTTTTTCAACTTTGGTGTTGGTGATGGGTGGCATGGCACAGGCCAGTTGGAACATTGCCCTTGCTTGCCTATTGATTACAGCAGGTGCAGCACTTGCGGCCAAAGATATGATTTTTACGGCTAACCTTTGAAGTTATTTTTGCGCGTTCTGATTTCAGCAAAAACTTCCGCATCGGTGGCATCTTGCATGCCGAGATTTGTCCTAATTTCAAGGCTGTCACAGCGAAGATAAGGGTTCACTTTCAATTCATCGCCCAAGATTACTGGGCAAGTCATGCGGCCTTCTGCCAACAGCTTGTCAACCTCGTTGGCGCGGGCCTGCAAGTGCTTGTTGTTAGGCTCGAGCGTCAAAGCAAATTTGCAATTGGCTTTGGTATATTCATGGCCCACATAAACGTAAGTGTGGGGCGAGATTTTTTTAAATTGATTGACCGAGTGAAACATTTGTTCAAGCGTTCCTTCAATGACACGACCACACCCTACTGAAAATAACGTGTCGCCAGCAAAAAGCGAAAACTCGGATGGAATGTGAAACGCGATATGACCTAAGGTGTGGCCTGGGCAATCAATCACTTCGATTTCACGGGTTGACCACATAAATTTATCTCCGCCCGAAAATGTTTGATCAATCCCCGGAATTTTATCCGCCTCAGCTTTTGGTCCAAAAATTTTGCAGCCAAAATGTTCCTTCAGTTGAAGATTGCCTTGCACATGATCAGCATGGTGGTGAGTTGTAAAAATATGGGTGAGTTGGCGGCCAAATTTTTTCAATTCGCGCTCAACCGCGTCAGCGTCGGGCGCATCAATGGCCGCTGTGGCCCCCGTCACACTGTCGTGAATGATAAGGCCAAAGTTATCTTCTAAACATTTGAATTGGCGCATATCGAGATGGGGCATGGCATTAACCTTGTTTGTGTGGCGGGTGACCGACGTTGATTTATAAGCTATGTTCCAATGATGAACGTTGTTGATATAGCCGAATTTTACGCCCGTCCGCTCGGAAAAATTGCGCAGGATATTTTGTCGCGCAAACTTGGCCCTTCCTTGAAGGTGGCGCCTGAGCAGGTTGTGTTGGGTTTGGGTTATGGCTTGCCCTATTTGGTGCCCCAAGCCCGCAGTTTGGCTTTTATGCCGGCGCGCAACGGGGTTGTGCATTGGCCTGATGTTTCAGGGGTTCGCTCAGCTTTGGTGGATGAACTTGATTTGCCTTTGACCGAAAGCGTGATTGATGTGGCACTGGTCATTCATGCTCTCGAATTCAGCGAAAGCCCCCAAGAACTGCTCAATGAGCTTTGGCGTGTGTTGTCGCCGCAAGGCAAACTTTTGTTGGTTGTGCCAAACCGACGCGGCCTTTGGTCAACCTCGGATGTTTCACCGTTTGGACAGGGGCAGCCGTTTTCTCGTTCGCAGATTTTGGCGCTTTTGAAGGCTGAGCAATTTTCAGTCAAAAAAGTCGAACATGCCTTGTTGGCACCACCTTGGGCGAATTTGGCGCTGGCGCGCGGGTTTGAATATTTAGCAGGTTCGGGCTTGGAACGGTTTTCGGGCGCAATTATCATTGAAGCCACCAAACAAATTTATGCTTATTCCACCGGCAAACCCGCGCGGCGCAGTATTTCGCGACTTCGGCCCGTGATGTTGCCTCAGGGCGCCCAGCCTGCGCATAAAACCTAACGGGCTTTCAATTGCCAGCAACATTGCTTAAGACGGTTGCACGTTGGTAAAGCTGTGTGAAATTGGTTCTATGACAAATGAAAACAATAACGGTGGATTGCTTGAAACCGCCAGGCGCGACATCGATGCCATAGATGATCAGCTGGTGGCCCTTTTGGTGCAGCGCTTTGCCGTGACCACCCAGGTCAAGCTGGCTAAATCGCAGAATAAAGATGTGTGGCCGCTGCCCCTTCGGCCAACGCGTGAAGCTGAAATTATGAGAAGGCTTCTTGCAAAGGTGAATGGTACTGAACTGGCACCTGATCTTTTGGTGCGTCTTTGGCGGGCCATATTAAGCCAATCAAGTTTGAACCAATCTCCAATCACTTTGCATATCAGCCGTCATCTTAATGCCAATATCGCGCATCGCTTGCGTTTGCGTGATTATTTTGGGCCAATGCCCGTGGAAGAATATCGCGATGAGGCCCAGGCGCTTTTACAAATCAATGCTTCGCCCTGCGACCTTTGCGTGGTGGAAACAGAACAGCCGTGGGCTGAAGCATTTGTTGCAGGCCAAGCTGGTTCTGCACGGGTGATTGCGACACTGCCGGTTGTGGGTGATGATGTTATGCCGAAGCTTTTGGTGATCGGTCAAGCGCCGGTTACTGCTTCTGGTGAAGATGAAACCTTGGTAGTCACTTCAGGTAAACTGCCTCGTGACTTTGCGCCGAAAATTTTGTGGCAAGGCAAATCCGGCTCTCTGCGCATATCAAGTCTTGCAGGATTTTTGTTGGAACATGAAAGCCCATTGGTAGGCTTGGTGCGATCAAACGCCTCGCTTGGTCTGAAGCTTGCAGGCCATTATAGCAGCGCTTTGAAAGTGTGATGAAAATGACTGAAGCCACCATCAATGGTCCCAAACCAAAAGCTGGAATATTGGAAATTAAGCCTTATGTGCCTGGAAAATCTGGGCCCAAAACGGGCAAGACATTTAAGTTGTCTTCTAATGAATCGGCAGTGGGGGCCAGCCCTAAGGCAGTTGCGGCCTATGCCGCCAGTGCTCAATCATTGGCGTTATATCCTGATGGCACGGCCTTGGCTTTGCGTGAGGCGCTGGCCAAGCGTCATGGCTTGAAGGCTGAAAATATTGTCTGCGGTGCGGGCTCTGATGAGCTGTTGCAGCTTTTGGCCCATGCTTATTTAAACGCGGGCGATGAAGCAATTTATTCGCAATATGGTTTTCTGGTCTATCCCATCGCAATTTCATCCAATGGTGCCACCGCAGTTGTGGCGCCTGAACATCATCACATCGCTGATGTGGGTGAGATTCTATCGCGTGTTACTGCCAAAACCAAAATTGTTTTTTTGGCCAACCCGAATAATCCAACGGGAACTTATCTCACAGCTGCTGAAGTGAAACGTTTGCATCAAGGCCTGCCACAACACGTGTTGCTGGTGTTGGATGCGGCCTATGCAGAATTTGTGATGGCCAATGATTATGATGCGGGCGCGTCGCTGGTCGAAGCTCACAACAATGTGGTAATGACACGTACATTCTCAAAAATCCACGGCCTTGCGGCTTTGCGTTTGGGCTGGGCCTATTGCCCGCCTGCCATTGCCGATGTTCTAAACCGCATTCGTGGGCCTTTCAACGTAAGCCTGCCCGCGATGAATGCAGGTGTTGCTGCCATTGAAGATACCACATTTGTCGACATGGCTTTGGCGCATAATACGAAATGGCTTTCGTGGCTCAAGGTTGAAATTGAAAAGCTTGGGCTGAAGGTTACGCCGAGTGTTGGCAATTTTCTTCTTGTTCATTTTCAATCGCCGCAACAGGCACAAAATGCTGATGCTTATTTGGGCGAACATGGCGTGATTATCCGGCGCGTGGATGCTTATGGGTTGCCTTCTGCTTTGCGTGTTTCAGTGGGCACAGAAGAGGCCAACATGGCGTTTGTT
>JAYUHQ010000007.1:0-19436 GCA_043766895.1 Aestuariivirga sp. | reverse complement strand
TACAAAAAAGGTGAACTTTGGAACGGAGCAAGTGAAATGGATGCACCATGGTCGAATTGGCAAAATTGGAAATCGCCCCGCGATGCGGCTGAACATTTCAGCGGCAAGTGGAAGCGCCCTGATTGGCAGGGTTTTTCCAACACCGGAAATCAAGCCTTTGATGAATATCGCAAGGTAGAGCTTGAAAAGCTTGAAGCCATGCGCCGCAAGCTTGATGATGAGCGCAAAGCCTTTGATGAATTTTTGACCAAGATGCGCCATGCCAAAGACCGTGAAGATTTTGATCGGTTCATGGCTGACAAGATGGCCAATAAAGACGCGCCAACTAACACTGCGAATTAAGACATTGAAATTTCCCCTCACCCAACGCGCCTGCGCGATTGGGTGAGGGGATTTGCCGTTGATGTTCCGACGGTGTGTATAAATATTCCTTTAAATTCAATGGAATGTGATTATTGTAAAGTTACAAGGATAATAATCCTTGACAGCGTGCGGTCAACCTGTTACATTCCCCTATAATCCACACATCGGTCAAAAAACCAAAGCCACCACTCAACAAGTCTTGCAAGCTCACGAAGACGACGTTGGGAGGAGGGGCAGCGGCTTTGATAATCGAACTGGAGAAAGAGAAGTTTCCCTTTTTCTTGTTTTTTTGGTCTAAGAATTCTCGAAAGAAAATTATTCTTGAACGAACTGTCTCAGGCGATGAGTCAACCAATCACAAAACTGGCTAGCTTTTTTGAACCTTTCCCACATTTCATCGGTAGTGGTATTTAGTGTAAACGAGGCATAGTCTCGATGTACCAACCGATTGCGTTCGGAATTGATAAATATAAATGCATCAACGCAATCTTTTAATGGCGCGTCCAAAGTCTCTTCGGTCATTTTGTTTTTTGCAGATGTTCCAAAAAGCCCAAAGAATTTATTTAGATTTGCGGAATCCCAGTCAAACATAGTGTGATATTTTCGCGAAAGCGCCTGGTTCTTCACAAATTCTGCAACGACTTCATTTTTGCCAAGTAATTTTGTTGTATCAATCAATAACTCTATTACACGCCGCTCAAAATGACTTGCAGAAGCTAGCAACAAGCTTTTTGCAGATAATGCCTCAAAGTTAGATACAACTGACATGTCAGCAGTACTTGACAGCTGTGCTGTGATTGCAATTATCTCACTATGAAGTCGCTCAACGTCTGTTACAGCCGTCATTTTTTCACTTAAAAATATCAGTCGCTATTGCTAGCCTTTGTTTGACGTTTTCGGTCTTTGATGTGCCTTCCAATAACTTGCCTTGAAGGTTTTCTACTAACGTTTTCATTAGTTCATTTGTTACAGGCTTTACTAGGTCTTCACAGTTAGGTTGATCTTTCAAACGCCACGCGTCATCGCAGCAAGCAACAAATGCAGACTCGAATATTGCAATTGACAACCTTCCGGTTGGTTTGAATAGAACATGATTGATGCCAGCAATTTTTTCCATAAACTTTTGGAAGATTTTTTTGAGTGTCTGAATGTCTTTATTATTTAGTTTGGTCTTCGAATAGCCCGAAAATCGGTTAAGAAACCTAGTCATTGATGGTTTGTAGTTTTTAGCATAGGCCAGCATCGCAATTGCTCGCAAAATAAGCTCAACATCTCGCAGATTGGTGTCTGGATCGGGCTGCGCAAGTAACTTCCGCCAAGAGGGTAATTTATTGAGTTCATATATCATCTTGTAGAACTCACCAAAATACAAATTTGCTCTTATTTCTTGAGGCTTGAGGTTAATCCCTCCTGTGTTCAACCTATCAAACATTTCATAGACTGATGAGTTGTCGTCCTTGGGTTCATTTTGCTTTACAATGATACATCTTACCGGTCGCAACTTTAGCTGGGTTGTATAGTCCCCAAGTGTATCGTAGTTTAAATCATGTAGAGGATTGACCCGTTCAGCTTCACTTGGAAGTTCCAAATTGAAATTCTCAAAATATTTTTCATCTGCCAAGATGTGTTCGGGATATCCGCTATGCAGGACAAATATATCCCTAAGTTCTGCTCGCTTATTCTTTTTTGGAAATCTCTTTTTCGAAAAAAAGAAAATTGAAAGCATTCTCTGTTGGCCATCCAAGATAGAAAACTTGTTTCTACTCTCCTCATACAGAAAAATCTGCGGCACAGGCAGACCTATCACCAGTGATTCAATTAGTTTTGATGCTCTCTTTTTCTCCCAAGTGTAATTTCGCTGATAAGCGGGCAACTGAATCGCGCCCTGTTCTAAGAAATTTACGATGGTAGAAACATTGAAATCGTTAGACGAAGCCGTGACATCGTACTCGATGATTTGGACTTCGTCCTCATCGTCTTCCATCCAATTTTCATGGTCGTTCGCCATTATAATCTCTCAATTAATTATATGTTGCTATTCTGCTGCACTAATTTGGACGGTACTGTAGGGAAATCATAACTGCAACTCTTTCCCCCTCAACGGACAAGAGCGATAGTGAGATACCTTATGCCGCTTTCGCTGACCTCTTCACGCTCATCTTCACTGTTAGCCCCGCGTTGTGGGCCAGTGTTGTGAGCATATCGAGGCTGAATTTGTTGATTTTGCCGCGGAGTAAATCGCTCAATCTTGGTCGCGTGATTCCGAGCTTTTTTGCTGCGTCTTGTTGACTGAGCTTCCAACCTTTTACGGTATCTTCAATGGCCATCATGAGTTCCGAGCGCAAGGTCAAATTAATTGCATCGGACTCGCTTTTTTCAATTGCAAACCAGACATTGTCGAACGTTTCAATCTTAATCATTTTAGTCCTTTCCAATTTGGCCAAACCGGATGGTTGCCAAATCAATATCGCGTTGCGATGTCTTTTCAGTCTTCTTCTGGAAAGCGTGCAGCACGTAAATCTTGCTACCAATACTTGCCACATAAATCACACGAAAGGCGCCCGCACGTTCCTTAACTCGGATTTCGCGCACGCCCTTGCCAATCGTTGGCATCGGCTTCCAATCCACAGGTTCGCGGCCTAACTGAACACGATCAAGTTCACGCCCGGCTGCGCGCCTGGCATCTTCGGGGAAGTCTTGCAGGCGAGAGAGTGAGTCTCCCAAAAATGAAACAAGCTTACGCAATTCCACGGATCCAACCTGTATCAGTATTGATACAAAATTGCAAGAGGTTGAGTTTAAAATTATGCCCGGAAGCGATCAATTCTGACTCTCCAACAACCTCTCCACCAATTGCGGCATCAGGCTGCCGTCTACGTTGGCGAAGGCGAAGCGGAGATAGTTTTCTTGTTTGGGGCCGAACATGCTGCCGGGCAGGCACAGAACATCATTTTTTTGCACGAGGGATTTGGCAACATCTTTTGAGGGCTTGCCTTTGAAGGGGTGTTGCACATAGGCAAAATAGGCGCCGCTGCTGATCAACTTATATTTAAGGTTTGGCGCTGCGAATGCGCTTCGCACGGCTTCCAATCGGTCGGCCATCAGTTTGCGTTTGCCTTGTTTCCATTCATCCAAATTTGCCAGTGCATAAAGCACGGCGCGTTGAGTGATTTGGGGTGGGCAGATTGTCATGGTGTCAAGAATTTTGGCGGCTTGGTGCAAAATATGCGGGCCAGCAATCATGGCGCCCAAGCGATAGCCGGCAAGGGCATAGATTTTTGAAAAGCTGAACAATTGAATGAGGGTTTTATCCCAATTTGTCAGTTGCAACAGGGTGTGGGGCGGGGCGTTGCCTGGCCGGAAATCTTTATAAGTTTCATCAATAATCAAAGCGATGCCGTGTTGTTTAGCCAGATCATAAAATTCGCGCAACACATGGGCTGGATAAATGGCGCCTGTTGGGTTGTTGGGTGAACACAGCATGATGGCCTTGGTTTTGGGTGTTATGGCCTTGCGCGCCGCTTCCACCGATGGCCAATTGCCTTGTGGGCCGAATGCTAAAATGGATTTAATGTTAATGCCCAACATGGAAAGCCACATCTGGTGGTTAAAATAATAGGGGGCGGGCATGATGATATTATCACCTGTTTGCGCAATGGCCATGATGGCAGCGGCAAAAGCTTGGTTGCAGCCCGTGGTAATGGCCACATTTTCAGCATCAACCGAGGCTGAATAATCAGTTGAGATATGCGCGCTAAACGCTTGGCGTAATTGGCTTATCCCAAAAATGTCGGTATAGCCACCGGTGGTGGGCTCATGGGCCAGGCGGGCAATTTCGGTTTGCAATTCGGGGGCAGGTGGATAGCTTGGTACGGCTTGGCACATATTCAACAAATCGCGGTTGCTAATGCTGGGTTGAACCCAGCTTAAGGCTTCTGCAATGGGTGGAAAATCTACGCCAGCAATACGATTTGAAACATTGAGCGCCATTTGGATCCTCTTGGAAAGTGATCTGCTTTAAGGCAAGAGATAAAGAATGGAAAGTTTATCGATAGAATCTGTTTTAAAAGCCCGTGGTGCTTGGTTGAAACGCCAGCATGGTGATGGCCAAGCCGCACAAGACCATGGCCAACTTTCAAAGGAAATTGCCACCAGTTATGCAATTTTTGAAGTGGTGCGCGACAAGATATTCAAAGCCACTGAAGAGGTGAGCCGCGATTTGAAGGTTACTGCCCAAAATTTTGCGCCCCAGCACCAGCCGTTGCTTGAGCTGATGGTGCAAAAGGGCATGATTGTTGATGATGGGTTTGGCAATTGGATTTGCATGCCCACTGGCAAGCGCTATCTTTCGGGCGGGTGGTTGGAAGAGCTGGCATGGCTTGCGGCCAAACAGGCGGGTGCTGATGAAGCCGTTTATGGCCAGGTGATTGGCTGGGAAGTGAAGGGCTTTACGGGCGAAAACGAAATTGATGTGATTATGCGCAGCGGCGAACATTTGGCGTTTGTTTCGTGCAAGGCCTTGCGGTCTGAGCTTGATATGTCTGATCGCAAACATCGCAACCGCTTGATGGATGCTGTTCACGAAGCTGATAATTTATGCGACCATTTTGGCCGGGCGGGCGAACGGGTTGCGGTTTTGGTAACGACTGACCTTTTTGATGAAATTAAAAACAGTGTGCGGTATAATGCACTGATGGGTAAAGCTGCTGTGCTTGATGTGCGCATCATTGCGTTGGAAGAATTGGGTTGGGATAAATTGGTGGCCGCGATGGCCGGATTGTTGGTGCAATAATGAAAGCAATTGTTTTTAATAAAACTGGTGGACCAGAGGTTCTTGAATTTGTTGATCGCACTTTGGCCACGCCTGCTGCGGGTGAGGTGACTGTGCGTCACACTGCCATTGGTCTTAATTTTATTGATGTTTATTATCGCAGCGGGCTTTATCCAACAGCCATGCCCAGTGGTTTGGGCAATGAAGGGGCAGGTGTTATTGAGGCGCTGGGCGATGGCGTGAAGGGCTTTAAAGTTGGTGACCGTGTGGCTTATGGCACCGGGCCGCTTGGTGCCTATTGCGAAAAGCGCAATTTTCCGGCCAATCGGTTGGTGAAGTTGCCAAAGGCCATCAGTGATGATACGGCCGCCGGAATGATGCTGAAAGGCATGACGGTGCGTTATCTATTGCGGGCCACTTACAAAGTTAAGCGCGGGCAAACGATTTTGTTTCATGCCGCCGCCGGTGGTGTTGGGCTAATTTTTTCGCAATGGGCCAAGGCGCTGGGTGTGAAGGTGATTGGCACTGTGGGTTCAGCTGAAAAGATGCAAACCGCCTATGACCATGGGTGTGCCTATGTGATCAATTCATCGACTGAAGATGTGGCCGCGCGGGTTAAAGAAATTACCAAAGGGCAAGGTGTTCCGGTGGTTTATGATGGCGTGGGCAAGGCCACGTTTCAAACCTCGCTGGAGTGTTTGGCCATGCGCGGCATGATGGTGAGTTTTGGCAATGCTTCGGGGCCAGTGACAGGCATTGGCCTTGGCGTTTTGGCGCCCAAGTCTCTCTATATTTCGCGGCCAACGCTATATGCTTATACCAGCACGGATGCTGAATTTCAGGAAACCGCGCAAGACGTGATCGACATCGTCAAATCGGGCAAAGTGAAGATTGCAATCAACCAACGCTATGCGTTGAAAGATGCCCAGCAAGCCCACCACGATTTGGAAGCCAGGCGCACAACCGGGGCCAGCATTTTGTTGCCTTAGCCGCAGCTATCAACCGGCTTTGCGGCAACGGCTTGCCATTCAGCGCCACAGCTGGTTTGCGAGCATAAATATTTGCCCAAGGTGTTGGCAGGAATGGCATGGGCCATATTGATCGATTGGCCAGTGGCGTCTGACAGTGTTGAAACCACCATGCCCACCAATTGACCCTGTTTGTTGAACACGGGGCCGCCTGATTCGCCACGTTGGGTGCCCATATGCAGCACCAAGGCATCAGGATAACCAAACTTGCCATAGGTGACAGGGCGACCAAAATGTTTGTTTTGCAACGTGCCGATGCGGGCCGTGTCGCCGCCGCCATGGGGCTTGCCAAGGGTGTAAAGAATATCACCTGTTGCCAGACAGCCAGGTGCCGCAGGTGCAACAGATTTGCCGCTGAAACTGCGAAGTTTGATAACGGCCATGTCATTGGCGGGATAGATGGCTTGTACAACGCCAGAGTAAATGCGCCCGTTGGCGGCACGTGCCGTGATTTCATTGCCCTTTGCCACAGCAACATGGGCCGCAGTCATCACATAGCCATCGCCTGTAACCACAAAGCCGCTGCCAGAGGTGATGGCCGTGGTCGATTGGTCTGAGACGCCATGTTGATCCGTTTCGGCGACGGTTAGGGTGACATAGGTGGGGCCTGTGCCTGAAAGAAGGCCTGCTACGTTGGCTGCACCGGCGGTTCCAGCAACGCCCGCGGGCTCTGCCTGTTGGTCAAGGGCAATGGGTCGGCTTTCCAAATTGACAGACTCAGGATCGCCCACACACGACGTTAGAAACAAAGCGGAAAGAAGAAAAGTTGATTGTAACAGGTTCAAGTGGAAGCCCCCGAATGAAGTTGGTGCAATAGGCGATAATCAAGGCGGGAACAAGACAAACCCTTAAACCCCACAAACAAAAACGGCCCGCATTGCGGGCCGTTCGTTGCTCAAATTTGCAGGGTTTAGAACTTGAACACTGTAACCATGTTTGCAATGTAAGATTGGTCGGCTTTGCCGCCTGATTGGTATTGGCCTTCAAGACCAATGACCAGTTGCTTTACAGGGGTGTAATAGATGCCAGCGTTAAACAATGTGCCACCGGCATATTGGTCAACAGCCACTGGAGCCGTGCCAAAATCATGGACAACGCCCAATTCGAGATTGGCTTGGTCGCCCAAAGCCACTGTGGCATAACCACCAGCTGCCCAATAATCATAATTGGCAGCGGGTTTGCCAGCAGCAGCGCTGTCTTTGCCAACGTGGCCTGCACCCACTGTTACACCCAACTTAACGGGTGAAAGGTTCAAACCAATGCCACCGTTAACGGTGTAGGATGCATCGCCGCCCGTGGCAGTGTTGCCCCAATAGCCGCCCGACACGTCAAAACCAATCATATCCATTTTATAAGTGGCTTTGCCTGAAACGCCAAAGGCGCTGGCATCATTGTTGTTGTTTGAATCTTCAACGGCAACAGCAAATCCAACAGGGCCATCAGCATAGCTTAAAGCCATTTGGGCTGGATTGTTGGCACTGGAGTCGGAAAGCGCATTGCCCTTGGCACCAGGTGCGTTGGAAATGGCACCCCATGAGTCAATTTGATAGCAAGAACATACAGCATCAAAGCTATAGCTGTTCTTGGCCAAAGTGCCTTTTTGGATTGGGTTTTGAATGCCAGCGCTTAACGTTGTTGTTGGGGTAAGCTTCCACCAGCCATAAAAGCCATCGGTTGTAACAGCGGGGTTGCCAGCATTATAGTTCAGGGACGAGCTGTTCTTGGCAACCATGCCAATGCTTACGCCCACTTCGCCCACGGCTGTGTCGGTTTTGGCAACAACTTTCATGCGGGCTTCGGCCCAAACATCTGCTGAATATTGTGAGCCAACTTTTTGGGTTGGATCATACAAAGCAAACACGCCTGCACGCACGTTGCCAGACCACGTGATCTTGGTTTCAGCTGCGGCTGGTGCATCTGCTGTTGGCATGATTGAAATTACATGATCATCGCCATCACGCGAGAAAGCAACCATCGAATAGCCCGCTGGAATGGATGGCGAGGCTTCAAGTGTTGCAACACGAGAATTCAATGTTTCAATTTGCGCCTTAAGATCAGACAACTGATCTGCCTTCGCACTGGCAGACACGGCAGCAAATGCCGCTGTACCCAAAAGAGCGATTTTCAAAAACTTCATATTATTCTCCTCAGAACCTTTGTTCATTAAAGCCCCCCAGATCCCCTGCAAATGAGTGGGTGGACAGTGCTCACGTCCAAGCACAGGTTCTTTTCACGAAACGAATTGTCACAATCAACGCGAATATGCGTATGACGAAATTATGACAATAGGCCTGTGGCTTTGGCGCAACACATTGATGCCATTAGATTTTATGGCACGCGCTAAATTGAAAAAAAGATCGAATTTTATATGAATGACATGCAATCGTCATATATCTGTCACGAAATCAAATCATAAACTTTCGCCGCATGAAGAGAAGCTTTCGCGCTGGGCAACCTTCAACGAATCAAAGAACACGACGCAGTTTTGAATGCGCTGTTTTCTAACAATCGAATGTGATTGACCTCATTGGCAAACAATGAGCGCCTAGACGATTTTCGCTTTTGTGGCGGCGCGAATTTCGGCTTCGGTTATGCCTTCGGCACATTCAACAATTTTCAAGCCACCGGGAACTACATCCAAAACACCAAGGTTGCTGATGATTCTGTTGACCACTGCTTTACCAGTCAGTGGAAGTTCGCACTGTGCCAGAACTTTGCTTTCACCGGCTTTGTTGGTGTGGTCCATCACCACCACGACGCGTTTTACGCCAGCCACCAAATCCATCGCGCCGCCCATGCCTTTGACAAGCTTGCCGGGGATCATCCAATTGGCCAAATCTCCGGATTCTGAAACTTCCATGGCGCCCAAAATTGCCATGTTGATTTTTCCGCCGCGGATCATGGCGAAGCTTTGTGCAGAATCAAAAAAAGCAGTTTGCGGCAGTTCTGTTACGGTTTGCTTGCCCGCGTTGATCAAGTCTGCGTCTTCTTCGCCCTCAAACGGAAATGGGCCCATGCCCAACATGCCGTTTTCTGATTGCAATGTAACTTCGACGCCCTTGGGAATATAGTTGGCCACTAGCGTTGGAATGCCAATGCCAAGGTTTACATACCAACCGTCTTGCAGCTCTTGTGCCGCGCGCGCCGCCATTTGATTGCGATCCCAACCTTTAGCCATTATGCGATTTCCTTTTTGCGAACGGTGCGCTGTTCAATGCGTTTTTCATGTTCACCTTGAATCAGGCGATGCACATAAATGCCCGGTGTGTGGATCATGTCTGGATCTAGCGAGCCCAGTGGCACAATTTCTTCAACTTCTGCCACGCAAATCTTGCCGCAGGTTGCTGCGGGTGGGTTAAAATTGCGGGCGGTTTTGCGGAACACCAAGTTGCCCGACGGATCAGCCTTCCAAGCTTTCACGATTGACAGATCAGCCACAATGCCGCGCTCTAATACATAGGTTTGGCCGTTGAATTCTTTCAGTTCTTTGCCTTCAGCAATCACTGTGCCCACACCGGTTTTTGTATAAAAACCCGGAATGCCAGCGCCACCCGCACGCATGCGTTCGGCCAAGGTGCCTTGGGGGTTAAACTCAACCTCTAATTCTTTGGCCAGATATTGGCGCATAAATTCGGCATTTTCGCCCACATAAGACGACATCATTTTTTTAACTTGGCGGTTCTCAAGAAGTTGGCCCAAGCCAAAACCATCAACGCCCGCATTGTTCGACGCAATTGTAAGGTTTTTTGTGCCGGCCCGTTTGATGGCTGCAATTAACAATTCAGGAATGCCGCACAGGCCAAAGCCGCCAGCGGCGATCAACATATTATCAAACAAAATGCCTTTAAGGGCTTCATCGGCGTTGGCAAAAATTTTCTTCATTTCGTTTTCCTCGCCACAGCACGTCCGCGCGGCACCTATGCATGATTATTTATCTGCATAGAACGCAATTGCAACTGTTGAATGGAGAACCGTTGAGGGCATATTGCCAATTCATAACGTTCTTGACGTTGGAAGTGCTTGGTGAGCCCAGCGGGATTCGAACCCACGACCCTCTGATTAAAAGTCAGATGCTCTACCGCTGAGCTATGGGCCCCCACACCACAGACAAGCTGAATCTGTGAAAGCGCCCGATACATAGTTGCGGGTTTGCACGGGGTCAAGCACGGATTTGTCGCATTTAGACCTTCTTAACTCTGATGCCAAATCCGCCACATTCCTAACGCAGTGGACACGATTGTTCGGCTAAACTTTCCATTGGGACGATTCTTGGGGTTGAAATGACAGATTTGGCGATTGTGGTTTTGGCAGCAGGCATGGGCACGCGGATGAAATCAACCTTGCCCAAAGTGCTGCATAAAATTGCTGGGCGCAGCATGTTGAGCCACGTGTTGCACGCGGCCAAAACATTGAACGCCAGCAAAGCCGTGATTATTCATGGGCCTGACATGAGCCTTGTGCAAAATGAAGCGCGGGCGGTTTTTTCTGATTGTTTGTTTGCTGAGCAAACCGAGCGATTGGGAACGGGCCACGCGGTGCAAATGGCCAAGAAAGCTTTGGTGGAGTTTCAAGGCACTGTTGTGGTGCTTTATGGCGATGTGCCTTTGATCCAGCCCGAAACCTTGCGCGGGCTTTTGGCAAAGCTTGATGGCCAGCACAAAATGGCGGTTTTGGGTTTTGAAACGCAAAGCCCTTTTGGCTATGGCCGTTTGATTGGTGATGCCAACGGCATAACGGATATTCGCGAAGAGCGTGAAACCAACGCGCAAGAGAAAACCATTAAACTCTGCAATTCAGGCATTGTTGCAATTGATAACGCCCTGCTGTGGCAGATTATCCCCAAACTTTCGAAAGAAAATTCAAAGGGCGAATATTACCTGACTGATCTGGTAAAACTGGCTGTTGCAGCCAAAACCACTGTGGCTTTGGCCATGTGTGATGAAACCGAAGTGGCCGGGGTTAACGACCTCAACCAACTTTCAGGTTTAGAGCGTGTATTTCAACGCCGTGCGCGTTTCCTTGCCATGGAAAATGGCGCAACGTTGATTGACCCTGATACAGTTTATTTTTCAGCAGATACCAAACTTGGCAAAGATGTGATCATTGAACCCAATGTGGTTTTTGGCCCCAAGGTTGTGATTGGCGACGCTGTGGAAATTTTTGCATTTTCTCACCTTGAAGGTGCCACAGTTTCCAAGGGTGCGCGCATTGGCCCTTTTGCGCGGCTTCGGCCGGGCGCTGAAATTGGCGAGAACGCGCATATTGGCAATTATGTTGAAATTAAAAAGGCGATCATCGGCAAAGGTGCCAAAGCCAATCATTTGACCTATATTGGTGATGCTGTTGTTGGCGCTGGAAGCAATATTGGTGCTGGCACCATTACCTGCAATTATGATGGTTATGACAAACACCTAACAGATATTGGCGAAAATGTTTTTGTAGGATCCAACACATCGTTGGTGGCACCGGTGAAAATTGGGGCAGGGGCAAATATTGCCGCCTCAAGTGTGATCACCGCTGACGTGCCCGCTGATGCTTTGGCCATGACGCGGGTTCCCGCCGTGGTCAAAGAGGGTTGGGCCAAGCGCTATCGTGCAATTAAACAAGCGGCCAAAGCCGCCAAGAAAAAAATATAGGAGTTTAACATGTGTGGCATCGTTGGCATTCTTGGAAACAAGCCCGTAGCACTTGATATTGTCGAGGCTCTGCGCCGCCTTGAATATCGCGGTTATGATTCAGCGGGTGTTGCAACCATTGAAGGCGGCATTATTGAACGCCGCCGCGCGCCGGGCAAACTGCGCAATTTGGAAGATCGTTTGCGCGAAAGCCCCCTGCAAGGAACCAGCGGCATCGGCCACACACGGTGGGCCACCCATGGCGTGCCCAATGAAACCAACGCGCACCCGCATATTTCGGGCGATGTTGTGATTGTGCACAATGGCATTATTGAAAACTTTGCTGAACTTAAGGATGAGTTGACTGCGGCTGGCTATAAATTTGTATCGCAAACAGATACCGAAGTTGTGGCCCATCTTTTAGAACAGGCCCGCAAAGGCGGTGCAGGCCCGCAAGCGGCTGTGCGCAGCGTGTTGGCGCGACTGCATGGGGCATTTGCTTTGGCCATTATGTTCAAATCTGAAAATGATTTGTTGATTGGCGCACGCAACGGTCCGCCCTTGGCCATTGGCCATGGTGATGGGCAAATGTTTTTGGGTTCTGATGCCATTGCACTTTCACCCTTCACCAATCGCATTACCTATTTGGAAGATGGCGATTGGGTTGAAATGACGCGCACATCATTTCAAATTTATGATGCCGATAACAGGCCGATCAAACGGCCGATGAGTTTCAGCCAAGCCTCATCGATGATGGTGGATAAGGGCAACCATCGCCATTTTATGGCCAAGGAAATTGAAGAACAGCCCGAAGTGGTGGGCCACACGCTGGCGGAATATATTGATTTTGCCACCAAGACGGTGAAGGTGCCCGCAAGTTTGCCATTTGATTTTGCCAAGCTTGACCGGATTTCAATCACTGCTTGTGGCACAGCGTCTTATGCTGGGCTTGCGGCGAAATATTGGTTTGAAAAAGTGGCCAGGCTTTCAACCGAAGTTGATATTGCATCAGAGTTTCGATATCGCGAAGCGCCACTTTCTAAAAATGGTTTAGCCATTGTTATTTCACAATCTGGCGAAACGGCAGATACTTTGGCCGCGTTGCGCTATTGCAAGGCGCAAGGCCAACACACGATTGCCGTTGTGAACGTTCCGGAATCGACAATCGCGCGTGAAGTTGAATTGGTTGTGCGCACCTATGCGGGGCCAGAAATTGGTGTGGCTTCAACCAAAGCATTTACGTGCCAATTGGCGGCTTTGGCTTGTTTGGCGCTTTTGGCGGGCAAAATTCGCGGCACGTTAAGCCCGGCCCAAGAAAGAGAATATGTAACGGCGCTGATTGAAGCCCCGCGCCACATGGCGGAAGTTTTAAAAGAAGAGAAAAATATCAAAGCCGTTGCCCTTGAAATTTCCAAGGCGCGCGATGTGTTGTTTTTGGGCCGAGGCATCAACTATCCGCTGGCGCTTGAAGGCGCTTTAAAGCTGAAGGAAATTTCCTACATCCACGCCGAAGGCTATGCGGCTGGCGAATTGAAACATGGCCCCATCGCCTTGGTGGATGAACATGTTCCCGTGATTGTGATTGCGCCGCGCGATGAGCTTTATGAAAAAACCATTTCAAACATGGAAGAGGTTGCGGCGCGCGGTGGCAAGATTGTTTTGATTACAGATGATCACAGCCACAAACAAAACGCGCATAAAACATTTCGGCACATTCATGTGCCTGTGGCGCACCCGTTTATCAGCCCGTTGATGTATGCCATCCCTGTGCAGCTGTTGGCCTATCATGCCGCTGTGTTTATGGGCACGGATGTGGACCAACCGCGCAACTTGGCCAAAAGTGTGACTGTGGAATAAGCCAGTTCTGTTCACTTGTTCTTGATCGGGTGTGATTGTACTTTAGGGGCAATTCACGCCATGTATCATTCATAAATAGGAGTGAACCATGGTGAACATTAAATTATCACGCAACTTTGCAATGGCTTTGGCCACATCTGTTGTTGCAGGTTTTTTTGCTACTTCTGCCCGTGCAGATGATGCGGTTGCGGTGCCTGCACCTATGATGATGGAAAAAGTTGCAACTGCCGGAATGGAAAAGGCTGTTCTTGCAGGCGGTTGTTTTTGGGGCGTGCAGGGTGTTTTTCAACACGTAAAAGGCGTTCAAAATGCTGTTTCGGGTTATGCGGGCGGCAAAGCTGATACTGCAAATTATGACACCGTGAGTGGCGGGCAAACGGGCCATGCTGAATCTGTTGAAATTACCTTTGATCCACAGGTGGTCAATTATGCCACGCTTTTACAAATCTATTTTTCAGTGGTGCACGATCCCACCCAACTGAATTATCAAGGCCCAGACAGCGGCACACAATATCGCTCGGCCATTTTTCCGGAAAGTGATGCCCAAGCCGAAGTGGCAAAAGCTTATATTGACCAGTTGGGCAAGGCCAAAATATTCAATGCACCAATCGTGACATCGATTGAGCCGGCACAAAAATTTTATGCCGCTGAAGATTATCATCAAGATTATTTAACGCTTCACCCCAAGGAATCATACATCGCCTATAACGACATTCCGAAGGTGCAAAACCTTAGCACCATGTATCCCAAGCTTTACAGCGCCAAGCCAAAATTGGTGAAGGGCTGACCGAACTTATCGTTCAGCCACACATTTTTTTAAGGGCTTGCCATTCTTGGTCAGTGAGCACTGGTTTTGATACAACACCGGGCGGCAGAAGTTGAATGTCTTTGATGCGTTCTTCTGTGCCCGGGTGGGTGGCAAAGATTGAGCCGATTTCGCCCAGAACAGCGCTGTCGGTGCCGTGTTCCTTTTCCATTTTCATGATTTTTTCGAAAAAGGATTTCAGACCCTGTGGATCGATCTTGGCTTTGATCAAGGCTTCATTGGCAAATTGATCAGCCTCAGCTTCAGCCGCCCGCGAGCTGCGCAACACTGTGGCCAGCATGGCAAGATTGGTTGTCATGTTGCCGCCGTTGGTGCCGGTAAAAATGCTTCCTAAAACTTCCATGCCGCCCAAGCGCACCATTTGGGCTTCGGGGTGAAAATGCCAGACATGGCCCATTTCATGAGCCAAAACACCGGTGAGTTCTTCGGCAGTGTCGGCCTTATCCAACAAGCCGCGCGTTACCACAATTTTGCCGCCGCTGACGGCAAAGGCGTTGACCAGTGGCATATCATAAACATGAATAGACACTGCGGGCAGGCTGGGTGTGCCTTCAGCCAAAGCGGCCACAATGGTGCCCAAAGCATGTTCGCCCGCGGGGGTTGAACACCGTTTGGCACCGCCAGCAAGAGCCGTTTCCATTTCTGTGCCGGTTTTTTCCCGCCACGTTTGGGGCAACATGTGGGCAATTGGATCTGGCAAAACCCACATGGCGAGATAGGTTAGGGCTGCACAAAAGGCCAAGCCACCCGCCGTCCACCCCACGATATTTGCAACGTCGCGCACTGAATAGCCGCCACGCAGATGGTTTGAGTGGCCAATGAGATTTTGGATGAAAGACTGATCGCTGATAATAAGGCGCGCGCCGGGCTTATCATCATGGGTTAAGCGATAAGGCTGGCCTTTGGTGGGCGCATCAATGGGGTGAAGGCCTCTAATGCTCCAGCGTGTGACGGGTGTTTCTGGCCCTGAAAACGTGAGTTGATCTCCATCATCGCGCACATGAACCGTGCGGTTGCGCGCAGACTGACCATCAAAATAAGTGGCGAGAGTTTCAATCATGATTTTACCACGCGCTTACGTCAAAGGCATCAGCCAAGCCTTCACCCCGTGTGGGAATGGCGGCTTGAGATTGTTGGATGCGATCAATATCAATGGCCCCTTCGAGTTTTAGGCGATTGGCCACATAGCGGAATGTGCGTTGTTGAATATAGGGCCAGCCGAAGGTGAGTGTGAAAATGAGAATGAGAATGTTGATGAACGTTAACCAGATGATGCTGGCCGCAGTGGCGTTGAGTTTGAATTGCGCGCCATCAAAGCGGGTGTAGTCGCCAAATACACGCATTTCCTTGGCTGTATAAATTGACCACAAGGCCGGAATTATCAGAAAATAAGCAATAAAAACAAATGCAATGATGGACGCAACAGCCCCCCAGTTTTCGGAGAGATTTTCGATTTTAAACTTGGTGTTTGCGGCGTCTGTCCAGTTCGCTGCCATAAAACCTATTCCACCTATGATGCTGCCTATTCCAACAACTGCTGCTAGCCCCCAACACAAAGCATAGGTTGGATAAAGTGGGCCAGCGCGGCCTTTGAATTTAAAGGCAGCATCACCAAAGCGCATGTCATTGGTAATTTGCTCATGCAGCACAGTGTTCATCACCGGCGTGGCCCAGCCCAAACTGGCACCCTTGGCCATAATAGACCCGAAATAGGTGATGCTGTAGGTCATGGCAGAGCCAACCAAGTTGCCCCGGATGCCGCGCCACAATGTGCGGGTAAGCTGATATTTGCGGGCTTTATAGATAGCATAGCCATACATGACATAAACGAACAAACCGAACATAAAATTTGTGCCCAAAACGATGGGATGTTGATTGCCGAAATTGAGTTTCAACACCGCATTGATAATCACAAACGGCAAAATGAACAGCCCAAACACAAACAGAAAGCCTTTGAACAGCTCCATGCCGGTGCCCGTATATTCCAAAGGCTCTCCGTTAATGTGGATACAGCTCCAAATATGTTTTCGCACATTGGTTTTGCCCCAGAAACGATAAATCGACAGGGTGATGATGTTTAAAACCAAATTGATCAGCGTCATTTTCAAAAGTCCGGGCCTTGGCACATATTCAAAGCGCAATGTTTCAGGGGCCGGATGCAAGTGGGCGGAATCGGTGGGTATGATGTTCATGTGGCTATCCTGCCATGACCTGTTGCACGCTTGCAACAGAAGTTCGAAATTCACTTCAAGCTCTTTTGTGCCGCTGCATTAGCTTCGAACTGCCGCAATTTGAAATTAGTGAAAAGACTCGGCGGTGCACTTTTTTAACGGGTTTGGCTTAAGTTTCAGCGTTCGGGACCAATGAAGACGTGAATATGACTTTCAGTTTTAACACAATCAGGGCGGCATTTTGCAAATGTGCGCTGGTTTTGTCGTTGCTGATTATCACGCCATCAGCCTTTGCAGAAGACAGTGACAACCCGTTGACGGGTTTCTTTTCGTTTTTGCCAGCACCACCGCATATCAATTTGCCGCATTTGGATTTGACGCCGTTTTGGACTGACGATTTGAAAACAGCACGGCGCGCCTATAGCAACCGCGATTATGATCGGGCCCGCGATTATTTTCAAAAATCGTCTGATGATGGCAATATCGTGGCCAACTGGTATTTGGGGCATATGTATCGGTTGGGCCGTGGTGTGCCGGTTAATCAGGCCGTGGCCTATTCTTATTTCAGCCGCGTTGCAGATAATTTTAACCCCGACGAGAATGATCCAAACCGCTTGCGCATCATGATTGATGCGCAGTTGCGGGTGGCTGATTATCAACGCACGGGAATTGCCGCCGCCAAGTTGAAAGCCAATCCACAGGCGGCTGCGCGCACCTATATGCAAATGGCAACAAATTATGCCCACCCCCATGCGCTTTATTCTTTGGGCGTGATGACGTTGACGGGTGAAGGCATGCGCAAAAATCCGCCTCAGGGACTGAAATGGCTGAACGCGGCTGCACGCAAACACAGCCCCGAAGCGGCGGCATATTTGGGCGATCTCTATTCAAAAGGGGGAGTGGTTGCCCATGATGATACACGGGCTTTAACGTGGTATATTATTGCTGGCCAAGCGGCCAACCCTGATGAAAACCAAGTGATATTGCAAAATATGAATGTTATGAAAACCAGTGCTACTGAAGAAGTGCGGCTTGAGGCAGAAGCGCGGGCAAGGGTTTGGAACGAGCAAAACCCCGAAGAACCGAAGAATTAGCGCCGACCAATTAGCCAGGAAAAGCTTGGTCGCCAATTTCAATCACTTTGCCAGCGCGTGATAACCCTAGACAATGCTGATGTTCCATTCCTGCCACAAAACAGAAATAGGGTGCTTTGGCCTTGCGCAGGGCTTCATAAGTGTTGCGGGTCATTTTTTGGGTGGGTGTGAAGGCAAATTCAGCGTCTTTAGGCAATCGCAAATCGCCAGTGTTTGATAGGCCCATGGGCCATGCTGGCAATTTTTCTGCGGTTTTGAAGTTGGGCATTTGGGCGATCCAATCGGCTAAGCCTTGCTTTACCGCATCATCCTTTTTTGCATCTTGAAAGGTGAGCAAGTCTTTCATTTTAAAAGCGATGTCATACTGCGGTTTGGTGCTGCCATTGGCGATTTGCAATTCAACCTCACCATCAGTGCAGTTTTTGCCCGATGTTGTGGCGGTGATTGCAATGCCTTTTGCCCAAGCTCTTGAGGCCGAGAACACACAATCCGCAAAGGCAGAACTGTTCATCAATACAATAGCATAAGACAGATAGATCAGTTTTTGGATTGGTTTCATTGTGTTCCTGCCTTGCTATTTATTGAATGCAATGTCATTTCTATAGCATGAGCGATGAAACACCAAAACACGTTGTTAGCCCGGCTATCGGAGGGGTGAGTTTTCCCCGGTTACGCCGGTATTTTTTTACGGGTTTGGTGATCACGGCACCGGCGGCCATTACCATTTGGGCCACGCTATGGGTTGTCGATAAGTTTGATAATTTGGTCAAGCCATGGATTCCGGCGGCCTATAGCCCCGACACTTATTTGCCATTTAAAATTCCGGGTTTTGGCCTGATTTTCGCTTTGGCAGCGATTACCTTGGTTGGGGCCTTGGCAGCCAACTTGGTTGGGCGCACGGTGTTTGGCCTGTGGGATAAACTGCTAAACCGCACGCCTGTGGTGCGTGGGCTTTACAAGGGTTCAAAACAGATTTTTGAAACCCTGTTTTCAGGGCAGGGCACATCATTCAAGCAAGTGTGCATGGTTGAATGGCCGCGCAAAGGCGCTTGGAGTTTGGCCTTTATTTCACGTGAAGTAGATGGCGAACAGGTGGGTTTGGAAAAGGGTCGCAAAATGTATGCGATTTATGTTTCAACAACACCCAACCCCACATCGGGTTTTGTGTTTTTCGTCGATCGGGCCGACGTTAAAATTCTTGATATGAGTGTTGAAGATGGCCTGAAGATGGTAATTTCTATGGGTTTGGTTTTTCCAGATAAGCCACTAGCACCTGAGGCGGAAGTTAAAACCAGCAAGCGCATTAGCCCGAAGCCAAAAGCCTGATCGCTTCTTCACGCTCAAACAGATAGAGCAAATTGCGCAAGGCTTCGCCGCGTGGGGTTTGAAGCTGTGGGTCGCGGTTCAAGATTAGCGCTGCATCGTCGCGGGCCGTGGCGAGCAATTCTCCGTGCACAGATAAATCAGCCATTTTGAACAGTGGCAGGCCAGATTGTTGGGTTCCCAACACCTCACCTGCGCCGCGGAGTTTTAAATCTTCTTCTGCAATAATAAAGCCGTCTTCGGTGTCGCGCATGATTTTTAGGCGGGCTTTTGCGGTTTCGCCCAGCGGATCTTGATAGAGCAGCAAGCACGATGATTTGGCAGAGCCGCGCCCCACACGGCCACGCAATTGGTGAAGCTGGGCAAGGCCAAAGCGTTCAGCATTTTC
>JAYUHQ010000006.1:0-7487 GCA_043766895.1 Aestuariivirga sp. | reverse complement strand
ATGCGGCACAGGCTGGTGATATCGTTCATCTTGATGGCCGTGTGTTGGGCACACACCAAGGTATAATTCATTATACCATAGGCCAGCGCAAAGGCCTTGGCATTGGCGGCGGGGAAATTCTCTTTGTCGTTAAACTTGATGCCGCTAACTGCCAAGTGATTGTTGGCCCGCGTGAAGCATTAAAGCAAAGTGAAATTGCGGTTTCAGACGTGAATTGGTTGGGCACACTGCCACTGGCGCAAGAGCCACAACAAATCTTTGCGCGAATCCGCTCTACGCGTGCGCCTGTTGCCGCCAGCATTCGCCTTGAAAATGGCACCGTTATTGTTGCTGTTGAAGGTGGTGAATATGGTATCTCGCCGGGGCAGGCTTGCGTGTTTTATGACGCTTTGGGTTCTGGTCAGCGCGTGTTGGGCGGCGGATTTATTAGCATCGAAAAAGCCACCGCGGCGCGCGTTCCATTTACGAGATCAAGCGTCCGAGATGTTGTTTCTGCTTGATTTTGCGGCGCTTTGAGGCCTAAATGCGACAGGGTTTGGAGCGTACATGCCAGAAAATAGCCAACTTGAGAAAATGGATGAAAGCGATGTCCGCGCAGCCTATCGTCGCTGGGCACCTGTTTATGATGCAACGTTTGGTCGGCTGGTTAAGGCGGGTATGCGCGAAGCCACCAAGAAGGCCAATAATTTTTCGGGCAAGTTGTTGGATGTTGGCGTTGGCACTGGCTTGGCCTTGCCACACTATGGCCCGCAATTGAGCGTGACTGGCGTTGATCTTTCTGGTGAGATGCTTGAACGGGCTCGGGCTCGGGTTCATAAAGCAGGCAGCACGAATGTTGAAGCGTTGCTGGAAATGGACGCCTCGCATCTGGCTTTCGCCGATGAAACTTTCGATCTTGTGATGGCTACATATGTGCTGACTGTGGTGCCTGATCCGGTGAAAGTTGTAGAAGAATTGGCGCGCGTTACCAAACTTGGTGGCACAGTGATTATCGTCAACCATTTCAGCGTTGAAAATGGCCTGCGCGGTGCCATTGAAAAAGGGCTGGCCAAACATGCAACAAAGCTGGGCTGGCGGCCAGAGTTTCCTTTAGACACGCTGCTGGTGTGTGAAAGGTTGAGATTGGTTTCCATCCGGCCTGTCAAGCCTTTGGGCTTTTTTACCCTGCTTGAATTCAAACGCACGGTTTGATTGCACATAACGCCAAGCTTCCATATAGTGGAGGGCGGGAGAACTTATGGCCAAAATTCAATTAAAACCAAATATTGAACGTGAATTGAAAAAAGGCATGGCCTGGTCAGTTCATGCTTTTACAACCAGCGGAATTGTTTTGGGGTTTCTTGCGTTGGTGTCAGTTCTCAAAAATGATGCTGTGGCAGCCTTCATGTGGCTAGGCCTTGCGCTGTTTGTAGACGGCGTCGACGGCACTTTGGCCAGAAGGGCGCGGGTTTCAGAATACACACCCAATTTTGATGGCGCTTCGTTGGATTTGGTGATCGACTTTTTCACCTATGTCGCGGTGCCTGCCTTGATGATTTATTGGTTCAACATGGTGCCTGCGCCATTTTTGTTTTCGATTTCAACTTGGAGTTTGATTTGTGCAGCATTGGTTATGGCGGTTTCGTGCTATACCTTTGCCAATGTGGGCATGAAGTCATTTGACTATTATTTTGTGGGCTTTCCAGCGCTTTGGAATGTTGTGGTGTTGTATTTCTATCTGTTCAACACTGGCTGGCTTGTCAACCTGATTACTATTTTAGGTCTTAGTGTTTTAACTTTTGTACCCATTAAGTTCGTGCACCCCTTGCGGGTGACGCATTGGCGCAACATTACAATTCCAATGACAGTTCTTTGGGCGGCTTTGACCTTGAGTTTGGTAATATCGGGGCGCAACCCCGATTATTCTGATTGGATCTATAAAATTCAACTTGGTCTTTTTGGCTTAGCGTCGATGTATTTTGCATGCATTTCGTTGTGGCGCACCTTTGTTCTGGGCGACCATGGGCAGGCAGAAGAAGAAGCCGCTGCTGAGACTTGACTTTTAATGCCTTTGGAAACTATACGCTGCTCACGTGGCGAGGTAGCTCAGTTGGTTAGAGCACGGGAATCATAATCCTGGGGTCGGGGGTTCAACTCCCTCTCTCGCCACCATTCTTTCAAATATGTCAAAAATTTAGTTGCGCCGTGTTCGTTGGTTAGGGATCATCTGAACAGGCAACGGTTGGCTTGGTGGAAGCGATTCTATTTGTTGCTGCGGCCCAGAATTTCGATGATTTCAGAAACTTTTTGGCGTTGGTCAGCTTTGTTGCCGCTGCGAATGGCATGTTCAACACAGTGGCTTACGTGATCTCGCAAAATCTCTTCTTCGGCACGGCGAAGTGCTGCCCTTACGGCTGAAATTTGGGTGACGATATCAATGCAATAACGCCCTTCTTCAACCATGCGTGATAGACCACCCATTTGACCTTCAATGCGTTTGAAACGCTTGAGAACGGAACTTTTTGCTTCATTCTGCATTATTGACTTATACCTATAAGGGGTATAGGTGTCAATAACACAAACAATACCGCACTAATAGTTTGCCAATTGAGAAGCGAAACTGTGCCCATGGAACATGAATTTAAGCTAGTGCATCGTCATAGCCCAGACGGAACGCCTGATAAAATGATTGATCCCGTCTGCGGTATGACGGTTGATCCCGCAACGGCCCAACACCACACGGTGGAAAAGGGCCAAACCTATTATTTTTGCGGTGCAAATTGTAAAGCCAAATTTCAGGCAAATCCTGCAAAATATCTCACACCTGAAAAACCCACGGAATTGATGATTGCAGGGGCGATTTACACTTGCCCGATGCACCCGCAAATCCAACACGTGGGGCCAGGATCGTGCCCCATTTGTGGCATGGCTCTTGAGCCGCAAACCGTAACTGAAGACAACGGCCCCAATCATGAACTTATCGACATGACACGCCGATTTTGGATTGGTTTGGCACTTACCGTTCCGGTTTTTATCTTGGAAATGGGCGGGCACGTCACAGGCCTCACAATGCTGCTGGGTGAACAGCTTGTGAATTGGCTTCAGCTTATGCTGGCCACACCGGTGGTTCTTTGGGCTGCGTGGCCATTTTTTATGCGCGGTTGGCAATCTGTGCATACGCGCAATCTCAATATGTTCACTTTGATTGCGATGGGAACTGGCGTGTCTTGGCTTTACAGTGTTGTTGCAACACTCGTCCCCAATATTTTTCCGGAAGAATTTCGTCAAGCAGATGGTGCTGTGGCGGTTTATTTTGAGGCGGCAGCCGTAATTACAGTATTGGTGCTTTTGGGGCAGGTGCTTGAATTGCGGGCACGTGACCAAACGTCTGGTGCCATCAAAGCATTGCTGGGCCTTGCGCCTAAAACCGCACGTCGTGTGGATTTAACCGGGCTTGAAGAAGAAGTTGCATTGGCGACGATTGTTGTTGGCGATCTGCTTCGTGTGAGGCCCGGTGAAAAAGTGCCAGTGGATGGTGAGATTACTGAAGGTCAATCATCATTGGATGAATCGATGGTGACAGGTGAGTCTTTGCCTGTTTCCAAAGAACAAGGTGCCAAAGTGATCGGTGGCACTTTGAATTCCAGTGGCAGCTTTATAATGCGAGCCGAAAAGATTGGCAGCCAAACCATGCTGGCGCGCATTGTTCAAATGGTTGCCAATGCCCAACGAAGCCGCGCGCCAATTCAGCGTATGGCCGATCGCGTATCCGGTTGGTTTGTACCGACAGTTTTGGCCGCTGCATTTATGGCTTTTGCGGCATGGTCTATTTGGGGACCAGAGCCGCGCTTTTCTTATGGTTTGGTTGCTGCCGTGGCGGTTCTTATGATTGCCTGTCCATGTGCACTTGGCCTTGCTACGCCAATGTCGATTATGGTGGGAGTGGGGCGAGGCGCGCAAGCAGGCGTTCTTGTTCGTGATGCAGAGGCATTGGAGCGCATGGAAAATGTTGATACGATTGTGATCGATAAAACCGGCACGCTGACAGAGGGTAAGCCTTCCGTTGTGGCGATTGCCACAGTTGAAGGATTTACCGAAAATGATGTGCTGCGCTTGGCGGCATCGGTAGAGCAGGCCAGCGAGCATCCGTTGGCGGCAGCAATTGTTCGGGCTGCGCGAGAGCACACTTTAGATCTTGCCAAAGTTATGGGATTTGATGCTCCCTCCGGTAAGGGCGCCATCGGCATGGTGGAACGCAAGCGCATGGCCATTGGCAATGCATTGTTTATGGCCGAACTGAATATAGCGGTTGGTGCACTGTCGGGGAAAGCTGAAGCCACGCGTAGAGATGGCGCGACAACGGTTTATGTTGCAATTAACGGCAAGATTGCAGGCATGATTGCAATTGCCGACACTGTGAAAGCATCCACCCCTCAAGCTTTGAGCGAGCTGAGAAAAGCCGGTTTGCGCATCGTAATGCTGACAGGTGATAATCGCACAACGGCCAATGCTATTGCCAAACGCCTTGGCATTACCGAGGTGGAGGCTGATGTTCTGCCGGACATGAAAGCCGCCGTCGTCGCCAAACTAAAATCTCAGGGCCGAATTGTTGCGATGGCCGGAGATGGTGTAAACGACGCGCCAGCCCTTGCCGCAGCTGATGTGGGCATAGCGATGGGCACGGGGGCTGATGTGGCAATGGAAAGTGCCGGCATAACGTTGTTGCGCGGTGATCTTATGGGAATTGTTATGGCCCGGACACTTTCAAAAGCAGTAATGGCAAACATTCGGCAAAACTTGTTCTTTGCATTTCTATACAATGCCGCGGGCGTTCCCATTGCGGCGGGCGTGCTTTACCCCGTGTTTGGCATTCTTTTATCGCCGATGATTGCGGCTGCCGCCATGGCCCTTTCATCGTTAAGTGTAATTGGAAATGCGCTAAGGTTGCGCAATATGTCTATTGTTGGAAAATGAAAAATTCGGTTGGGTGAAGGTTCGGTGGAGAATGCAGCCTGCCAATGAAACTTCCTTGGCAGCCATTCTTTCAATTCTTGCATCTCGGCGTGAAGCCATTCATTATCGTATGATGATAATGGATTTTTATAATGCCTGAAACAACATTACATAACCAAGAAACGCGCAACACTGGCTCGCCGCTTATGGTTGAGTGGTTTGAAAACGCGCAGGTGAATTTGTCTGCTGCCGAACGCCGTGCAGCGTCTCTTACGACGCGCCGCAGCGTGAAAAAAGAATATCAAGCAGCGTGGCTGGTGAAGGCTTTGCAATGCATTGATCTTACGACGTTGGCTGGCGATGACACGGCCCAGCGGGTGCATCGTCTTTGCGCCAAAGCGATGCGGCCTTTGCGTGATGACATTGTGGAAAAATTGGGCCTTGCTGAAATGCCACATGTGGGCGCGGTTTGTGTTTATCCCACGATGGTGGCGCACGCGGTAAGGGCATTACATGGTTCCGGCATTCCCGTTGCCTCAGTGGCCACCGGCTTTCCTGCGGGCCTAACGCCACTGCCTTTGCGCTTGGCTGAAATAAAATATGCGGTAGAGCAAGGGGCAGCAGAAATTGATATTGTAATTCATCGTGCTCAGGTTTTGGATCAAGATTGGGCAGCACTTTATGATGAAGTCAGCGCCATGCGAGAGGCTTGTGGGCCAGCACATATGAAGGCAATTTTGGCGACAGGTGATTTAAAGACACTGCGCAATGTTTATAAGGCGTCGATGGTTGCCATGCAGGCCGGAGCGGATTTCATTAAAACCTCAACAGGTAAGGAAGATGTGAACGCAACGCTTCCTGTAAGTCTCACAATGCTACGCGCGTTGCGTGACTACGGTGAATTCACTGGCCATCAGATTGGTTTTAAGCCAGCGGGTGGATTGAAAACTGCTAAAGATGCGATGAATTGGCTGATTTTAATGAAAGAGGAATTGGGCCGCCGTTGGATGGAGCCTGACTTGTTTCGTATTGGCGCATCTTCCATGTTGGCGGATATTGAGCGCCAACTCGAATATTATATTACGGGCCGTTATTCGGCTCTTTCCCATCACGCACTTGCTTGAGGAATTCATATGCCCACTGTTTCAGATGTTCTTAACACTATGGATTATGGCCCTGCGCCAGAATCGAATACGCACGTGAAAGAGTGGCTTGTTGCCCATGCTCAAGGTTTTGGTCATTTTATTGGCGGAACATTTATGGCTTCCTCGTCTAAGCGGATTGATGTGTTTAATCCGCACAGCGGAGAAAAATTGGCTACGGTTGCACAGGGCACAGCCAAGGATGTTGATGTAGCTGTGGCGGCGGCGCGTAAGGCATTCAAGGGTTGGTCTGGGCTTTCAGGGTTCGAGCGTGCCAAACACCTTTATGCATTGGCCCGCCACATTCAAAAGCGTGAACGGTTTTTGTCGGTTCTGGAAACCATGGATAATGGCAAAACTATTCGTGAAAGCCGCGATATTGATATTCCGTTGGTGGCGCGGCACTTTTATCATCACGCAGGTTGGGCGCAGTTAGTGGAAACCGAGTTTGCGGGTTATGGCCCGCTCGGTGTGTGTGGGCAGATTATTCCATGGAATTTTCCACTTTTGATGTTGGCCTGGAAAATTGCCCCGGCGCTTGCTGCGGGCAACACTGTAGTATTGAAACCAGCTGAATTTACGCCGCTGACAGCTTTGGCCTTTGCTGAAATTTGCACCGAGGCTGGCCTTCCCCCCGGGGTTGTCAATATTGTTACGGGTGATGGTGAAACTGGTGCGGCGTTGGTTGCACACAAGGATGTTAATAAGATTGCTTTTACGGGTTCTACCGAAGTTGGAAAATTGATCCGTGTGCAGACGGCTGGTTCGGCCAAGAAACTATCATTAGAACTGGGTGGGAAATCGCCCTTCATCGTTTTTGAAGATGCTGATGTTGATGCCGCGGTTGAAGGTGTGGTGGACGCAGTGTGGTTCAATCAGGGCCAGGTGTGCTGTGCGGGCACAAGGTTGCTTGTGCAAGAGGGTGTTTATCAGCGCTTCATCACGCGATTAAAAAAACGTATGGACTCTTTGCGGGTTGGGGATCCGCTGGATAAATCTAACGACATGGGGCCACTGGTTGACCCTGTTCAACTGGCGCGGGTTTCTGAACTTGTGAACAAGGGCAAAGCCGAGGGTGGCACGTTGGTGCAGGCATCTTGCGCTTTGCCTGCGAAAGGCAATTACTTTGCGCCATCTTTGTTTTTGGATGTTGAACCGTCGTCTACAGTGATGAGCGAAGAAATATTTGGTCCGGTGGTTTCGGCCATGACATTTCGAACCCCTGATGAAGCAGCAACAATTGCCAATCACACGCGTTATGGTTTGGCGGCTTCCATATGGTCTGAAAATATCAATGTGGCACTGGATGCCGCAGCCAAGGTGAAGGCCGGTGTGGTTTGGATTAATTCCACCAACCAGTTTGATGCGGCCGCTGGTTTTGGCGGATATAAGGAATCAGGCTTTGGCCGCGAA
>JAYUHQ010000005.1:0-7498 GCA_043766895.1 Aestuariivirga sp. | reverse complement strand
CAAAGAAATCTCGATTTCTTGTTCGCCAGTCGATTCCATTACGGTGGTATGCGGCAATTCCCGAACTTGCGTTAAAACCGGCAAAGCCATCACGTCTGCCACATTTGATCTCAGCAAATTGGAAACGGGCTGGCTGTTGAAAAAGCCCTCGCCGTGGTTTCGTGTCACCCTCATAGACCACGCCGGGAAACGCGCATGGAGCAACCCATTCTGGTGGGACGAACTGGTTTCGTAACATTTTGTAATTAACCCTACGCTAACCATAGGGAAATAAAACCGACCAACGACATTTTGGTTGTTTTTGGTTGTATTCATGCGGCTTGTGGCTTTTTTCAAAAGTGCAGTGATCTTTGCCCTTAGTCTTGTGGCAACGTTTTTTGCTGTGGCCACAGCAAGCCTTGCTGCACAAACATGCGGCCCGGCCACGTCTCAAGGTGCGGCCCCTCCTGCGTGGCAAACCTATTGCTGGATGGATATGTCCACCTATAACAACGCCACAGTTTTTGGTGGCGGCCAACCGTTTTCAATTACATTATCTGACGGCTCAATCTTCTCGTTTACCCTCTCGGGCAACTCACCTGGCACAGACACTATTGTTCCGGTGGCAGCCCCGGCTTGGAGCGGCGCTGCAACCGGCAACTCTGCCTTCTTGGGTATCCCGGGCAAGCCTATCCTCTACACAGCGGCAGGTGGCACCGTTAATCTAACCCTGTCCAACATCAAAGTAGCGCCTCCCAACGGCGTGGTTTCCACCGGACAGTATAAACTTGTGGTGGCTGATGCGGAATCTAGCAACAATGGCGAATCGCTAACCTTCACCACCAATGGCGGCGTCTGGACTTTAGACGACAAAGTTCCGCCAATCTCGGGTGCAATTTATCCAACCGCAAGTGGCACAGGCACAACAACTTTTGTAACCACAGGTGTGGCTGGCACGGTTGGCGCCTATATCATGGGCAGTTTAAGCCCGACCACAGTAAACGTGCAGCTTGTGGCCGGAGGGTTGCAAGGCGTAATGTTGGCGTTGCAATATTCAACAATTACCGCAAACAAGGTTATCAGCGGCACCCGCGCCAATGCTGCTGATCAATTCACCTACAGCATTCTCGCCACCAGCAATGCCGCCACGCTTGCTTCAGCAACATCAACAGGTGCCGGGGCTGGCCCCTTTGGAAGCGCTGTTGCAACCTTGTCTTCCGGTGTTGGCACAACAGTTGTCGAACAGATGGCCGCGGGCAGTGTCAGCACGTTGGCGCAATATACTACAAATCTGAATTGCATCAACGGTGCTGCGGGCTCGCCAACTGTTGTGCCCACAAATCAACCCGTCACAACTTTTAATTTTGCTTCTACTGCCTATGGCGATGCCATTGTGTGCACATTTACCAACACCGCCAAGACCGCAACGGTGGCTTTGAAAAAAATTACGTCAGGCGCCATTGGCGGGCCATTCACCTTCAGTGCAACAAATCTTGCCTCAGCACCAACAGCAATCACCACAACGGCGACAAATACGCCAACGCCTGCCGCGCCCACCGCCATCAACGTTACGGCGTTCAACACCGCCGTGACCATCACTGAAACGCCTGCAACAAACTTCACAGCATCGGCCGTAACCTGCACTGATGCCAATGCCGCCATTACCGGAAACCCTGCCAGCTTTGGAACTTTAGTTGGCAATGTGATCACCATTCCCGCTGTCAACATCTTGGCGGCCGCACAAATAACCTGCACCCTTACCAACACCGTCAACACCGCCACAGCGGCCACCGTTGCTGTTCAAAAAACCACATTGGGATCAGCAGGCGGGCCATTTACATTTACTTCAACCAATCTTGCTTCAGCACCAGCCGCCATCACAACGGCAAGTGCCGGAACGCCATATCCAACCGTAACAACTCCAATTTTGGCCACCACCAATGGCACGGCTGTGACCATTACGGAAACAGTCGCAACCAATTTCAGTATATCATCGGCCAATTGTTCAGACGGCAACGCCGCTGCATCGGGCAACCCAGCCGGCACCTTTGGCACGCTTGCAGGCACTGTGCTTACAATTCCCGCCACCAACATTCGCGCTAAAGCCCAAATCACTTGCACATTCACCAATATCGTCAATCCGGCCATCCCCCAGGTGGCCGTACAAAAGATAACAACACTATTGCCGGGTGGTCCGTTCAGCTTCTCAAGTGTCAATCTCGCAGGCACGCCCGCCAACATCTCAACGATCGCCGCTGGCACCGCTGCACCCGCCGTGCCGAATTACATTTCAGTGACAACCATCCTCAATCCGGTAACACTCACCGAGGCAGCCAATACCAATTTCAACTTATCAAGCGGCAGCTGCACCGATACAAACTCTGGCACAACCGGCAACCCTGCAAGCTTCGGCACGCTTGCAGGCAGTGTCATCACCGTGCTTGCCGCCAATCTAAAACCGTTTGCAAAGATAATCTGCACGTTCACCAACGCACCGAAAAACCCCACGTTTGCATTGCAAAAAACCACATCAGGTTCTTTTGGTGGGCCGTTCACATTTACATCCACAAACTTGGCATCAACCCCCGGCAATATCACCACCGTGGCACCCAACACGGCAACACCGGCCGCACCCACAGCCATTCAAGTGACAGCAACCAACACCGCCATTCAAATTACTGAAGGTGCAAACACCAGCTTTAGCGCCACATCAGCCATATGCAGCGATGCCAATGCTGGCTTCACCGGAAATCCAGCAAGCTTCGGCAGCCTTGCTGGCAATATCCTCACCGTTCCAGCCGCCAACGTGTTGCCTGCGGCCCTGATCAATTGTGTTATCACCAACACGGCAAATCCGGCCACAGTGGCCGTGCGCAAAACCACTACGGGCGCACCCGGCGGCCCCTTTAACTTTTCGGTTGCCAATCTTGCTGCGGCACCTGCCGCCATAACAACTGCGGCTGTGGGCACTCCAGCGCCTGCTGCGCCAACAGCACTTGCGGTGAGCGCATTGAACACCACCACGCAGATTTCAGAAAATGCCAATGCCTATTTCACAATAACCAGCGCAAGCTGCACCGATTCAAATTCGGCCGTAACTGGCAACAGCGGAACATTCGGCACATTAACCGGCCAGTTGTTGGCCATTCCAGCGGCAAATGTTTTGCCCGCCGCGCAAATTGTCTGCACCTTCGTCAATTCAGGCAATGCCCCGAAAATCACCTATCAAAAAGCCCTTGCTGCTTCAGGCAGGCTTGCTGCGGCCGATCAATTCAAACTAACGGCAACAGGCACGGGCGCACCCGCTGCCATCAATACAACAGGTGCCGGTGCTGCAATAACATCTGCTGCGATAAGCTTCACGGCAACTGCCAACACCAGCTATTCGCTCACGGAAGCCATGTCAGCTGGGTCAGCATCGCTGATCACCGGCTATGCCCAAACCGTGGCCTGTACGAATAACAACGCGGGCGGAACTTCGGTTTCTTCCCTCAACACCGTGCCGATCAACTTCACCATTCAAGCCGCGGATGATATCAGCTGCGTGGTCACCAACAATGGCACGCCCACACCCAATCTCGCCATCACCAAAACTTATGCAACAGCCCCTACCCCCGTGGTTGTTGGTCAAACGATTACCTATACTTACACCATCGCCAACACCGGCAATGTGACAATGAGCAATATTCAAGTCAAAGACATGCATGGATCGCCCGCTGTGCAAATTGCCACCGGTGGCACGGGCATTAAAAGCGAAACACTCACCGTTCCTGGCCCCCTTGGTGCTGCCGCATCGCCAGATGCCACAGCCAATAACGGAATTTGGTCAACACTGGCTCCGGGTGCCACGGTGCAATTCACCTATACCCACACTGTAACGCAAGCCGAGATTGACCACGGATAAATCCATGGTACAGCAAGCCTGAAAAAGGATTTCACTGTGCTGCCCATCTCATCTGCCCAAAACCCCACGATAAAGCTTGTTCGCTCTCTTGATGATAAGAAGGGCCGCCGTGAAGCTGGCCTGTTCGTTGCCGAAGGCTTGGCCATGCTCGAGCGAGCAGAAGATTTGGGCTGGGAACCAGATTTTCTCCTCGCCACCAAACCCACTTATTTGTTTAATGGGGCAAAACCTTTCATCGTTACCGAAAAATTGATGGCGGAATTATCGGCGCAAAATAACCCTCATGATGTGCTTGCAGTTTTCAAACAGCGCTGGCAGCCGCACCCCGGCAAAACCGGAACGTGGCTGGCCTTGGAAGAAATTCGAGACCCAGGAAATCTCGGCACCATCATCCGCACGGCTGATGCGGCCTCGGCCAGTGGCATCATTCTGGTGGGTGATTGTGTAGACCCCTATGCGCCTGAATCTGTGCGGGCCTCAACGGGGTCCATCTTCGCCAGCACGATTACAAGAATGCCCACGCCCAGCTTCAGCGATTTTCTTAAATCATGGCCCGGTGAAAGTGTGGCAACCCTGATGGCGGCGAATAAAGACTTTCGCAAAGAATATAAATCTCCAACTTTGATTGTATTGGGAAGCGAAGCCCGCGGCCTGACTGAAACCATAGCCAACGCCTGCAAAACCAAAGTGCACATTCCCATGAAGGCAGGCGTTGAAAGTTTGAACGTGGCAACAGCAGCGGCATTGATGCTGTATCAATCGATACAATAAAAAAGGTCGCCCGAAGGCAACCTCTTTCGTTAACAGCGGAACTTATCGTTTAGCCCAAGCGCCTAGCTTTATTTTAGCAGGATTCTGGATTCACAATACACGGATCAACCGGAAGCGCTTTTGGTGGCGGCGTCAAAGCGCTACCAGCCGCGTTGAAAATATCCAATGAACGGTTGCGCGGATCATCTTCACGATGGCGGCGAATTAAGCTCTTCTCGGTGCCGCCAAAATAAAGTGTAAGACCAGCAGTTGCTGCAGCAAAGCCATCATCACCCAATCTTCCATCCAGTTTGAAGCTGACTGGGGTGGAATCAAGTTGCCATTCCATTCCAGCGTGAGCTGATTTGAAGCCTGCAACAGTGCTGACACCCAATGCCAAACGCAAATCAGGGGTGGCGTAGAAAGCCGCATCACCAAATGCAAACAAATCACCGCGCTGAACGCCCGCATTGTTAAGGTTGATAAAACCGCCATAGGCTTCCAACGACACATTGCCCAAATAAAGTTCAGCTTCGGGGCCTACATAGCCAAAACCGGTAGAGTTCGAAGAACCAAAACCGCCTGCAACACCGAATAAATAAGAATTCGGATCGCGTGTAAACGCATGCAACGTTCCGCCATAAATCGTATCACTAAAGGCATTCACAGCTGCAATGTCGGCTTGAAGGCCCAAACGTTCACCCATGGCACAGAAAAGCTGGCAGCGCCGCGAAATGCTGCTGAACTGGAAAAGCCATTAAGCCCGGTCCAACCGCCGTAAATTTCAATCTTGCCATTTGGGCCAGACACCGCAGGAAGCTGGGTTACATCGATGTCGGCGGCAAAAGCCGCGCCACACAGTGCAAATGCAAGAGTGGTTGAAATTGCCGTTGTTGTTTGAAGAAAATTAAGTTTCATTTTTTCTCACCCACATTAATATGGCTGGATATAACATTGGTGTGGCCGACTAAGGAAGCAATGCTAAATTGCAGCACCGCTGTAAAATCAGCTCAAGATTGAAATATTGGCAATTTGCATTCTGATCATGGATTGACAGCAGCATTTTTTCGCGGCCATGTGACAAATATGACACCACACAACCAGTTTCAAAAACAGATTTATGAGTTTCTGTTGGAAAGCCAATATTTTCCCGAGTCGGAGGTAAAACATCACCAACACAACCAGCTTGAGCACATGGTGCGTTTTGCCAAAGCAGAAGTTCCCTTTTACAAAAATCGATTGAACTGCCTTTTTCGGCACGACGGAACGCTTGATTTTGCCCGATGGCATGATGTGCCAATTCTAACCCGTGAAGACCTTTTGAACCATCGCGTTAGCATGTTAGCACATCGCATTCCAGAAGGGCATGGCGCGGTGGCCGATTTTACAGGCACTGGCACAACCGGAATTCCGGTGACAACGCGGCACAATGCTTTGATTGGAATGGCCTCGCAAGCAGCGCTGTTTCGTGCATTCACATGGAACCAGTTGGATCTGACAAAAAATATGTTTCGCTGGCATTCTGTGAAGGCAGATGAAGCCCGTGCGGCTTCTGGCGTTGTGCGTGCCGGTTGGGGCCCAGCTTGGGAACCAGCTTCAGCCATCGGAAAAATAATCTCTCTGAATCACGTCAATCCTGTTGCCCAAGCCGCAGACTTGCTGGAACACTATAGGCCCGCCTATGTTACAGGCCGCGCCAACAACCTGTTTGATTTGGCCCAAGAAATGCGGCTTCGTGGGGCACCCCCCAAATTGGATTGCATGTTTGCCTTTGGTGCTAATCTCAGCGATGCAACACGAGACGAGTGTTTGGATGTGTTTGGATCCAAAGTGATGGACATTTACAATTCCAAAGAGGTTTATGACATTGCCCATCAGTGCCCACAAACTTCAAATCTCCATGTGAATTGGGAACTCATGTTGGTTGAAGTTCTCGACGATAACAACATTGCCTGTCCGCCGGGGGTGCAAGGGCGATGCATCGTTACCCCGTTCTACAACACGGCCCAGCCGCTTATCCGCTATGATATCGGTGATCAAATCACGCTTGCGCCCAACTGTTCGTGCGGCCGCACCCTTCAAACCATTGAATCATTGAACGGCCGAACCATCCACATGTTTCGGCTTCAAAATGGAACTAAAATTTCACCCCGCTTTCCGGGGTTCCTGAAAAAACTTATTGGTGCGCATGAGTGGCAGTTTGCACAATTGGCGATAAACACTGTTGAAGTGCGCTATCTAAAATTAGCAGATGCACCCCAAGCCGGGTTTGATGAATTAACGCAGATCATTCGTGGCCAGATGGCGGCAGACACTCAAGTGATATTCAAACCGATGGCCAAGTTGCCCCTCACCGCTGCTGGAAAGCTTTTAGAAGCAATCTGCGAGCTTCCCCCGAAAAACTAATCAAAACCCACCAAAAAAAGGGCACACCGATAGTGCGCTAAACACGGTGGCTATTAAGCTGTCCTTGCAAATGATCAATCTGATCGAGCAAATCTAAAACAACGGCCAAAGCCTCGGCGTTCAGGCCCAGATCAACCTCCAGCCGCCGCGCCTTGCGCAGCCGCGTCATCGTCACCACCGAATAACTCATATGTTCGTTGATAACACCTTGAGCATGCAAAGTTTCAATCCAGGATATATCCACGTTCAGAACGCGCGCTAGATCACTTGCAGACATTCGGGTTGCTTGATCTAAAACTTCGGTTTCAATATCATCGGCCATGATCAACCTTCCATTTTCGCGCGCGGATTAAACGCCAATTCACGCGCCATGGTTTCATATATTTCTTTGGCTTTGGGTAAATCACCGCGCGGCAAAACAATATTCAACCGCACATGCAAATCACCCGGCATCGCCGC
>JAYUHQ010000004.1:0-2822 GCA_043766895.1 Aestuariivirga sp. | reverse complement strand
CAGGGCTTGGGTGATCACACCCTGCCCTGCGCGTTCGCGCTTCAGGCGTTCATAGACGATGCGCTCATGTGCGGCATGTTGATCGACCAGCAGGAATCCATCAGCGGTTTGTGACACAATATAAGTGCCATGAATTTGAGCGCGGGCTACACCCAAGGGGTAATCGGCCTGCGGTAATTCTTGCGTGTGCGCGGCCTGCAACGGCATTTGCATTTCAAATGCCGACTGCACGGTTTCAGAAAAATGATCCGTAGACGGAGTATAATTTCCAGCACGGAATGATTGAGCGGTTGCGAAAGATGCTGATGTATCTGGCTTAGCAATGGAACCTGCAATGGTGCGGCGGATGGCGGAGACGATGAAGCTTCGCACAAAGCCTGAATCCCTGAAGCGCAGTTCGGTTTTGGCGGGATGCACATTCACATCCACCCGCGAGGCAGCACAATCTATAAACAACACCAGTGTTGGAAAGCGGCCGGGCGGCAACACATCGGCATAAGCGCCCCGAATTGCCCCGCTTACCAATTTATCACGCACCGGCCTGCCGTTTACAAAAGCAAATTGCATGGTGCTGGAACCGCGCGCAAACGTGGGCAGGCTGATAAAGCCTTCAATGCGCATATCATCGTTGGCATGGTGCACAGCCACTGCATTGGCCATGAAATCTTTGCCCATAATATCCAAAACGCGTTCTGTTGCGCTTTGATGCGCTGGCACGTTGAGCCATTGTTTTTCTTCGGTGGCCAATGAGAACCCGACCGAAGGGTAAGCCAAGGCCAACCTGCGCGTCACATCCACACATTCGGCCACTTCGCCCTTATCAGTTTTTAAAAACTTTAACCGCGCTGGCGTTGCATAAAATAAATCGCGAATTTCAATTTCGGTGCCTTGGGCCAATCTTGCTGGGCTTGGCCCCGTTATTTTTCCGGCCTCGCTTTGCAACGCAAAGGCATCGGCAGCACCCGCCGCGCGCGATACGATGGCAAAGCGCGAAACTGATGCGATGGATGGCAAAGCCTCGCCCCGAAAGCCCAGCGTGGTAATATTGATCAATTCATCATCGGCCAATTTTGATGTGGCGTGGCGCTCAAGTGCCAACAGCATTTCTTCGGGCAGCATGCCTATGCCATTGTCGGTTACGCGAATGAGGGCTTTGCCGCCGCCACGAAACACCACATCAATTTGGCTGGCACCTGCATCAACAGAATTTTCAACCAATTCTTTTACAGCACTGGCCGGGCGCTCTAACACTTCGCCAGCGGCAATACGGTTGATGATTCCTTCAGGAAGTTTACGGATTCGCATCAGGCGATTTTAACGCCACAAAACCTATTGGTCTTGGAAAATCGCGCCAATGTTGCCAATTGTTCCATAACTTGGATTGGTTTCCCGCTTCTTTTTGATAATTGCGGCGCGCAATTCCTCATTCATTTTTGGAATAGATTTTGCCGTTCCATCTGGATTTATTTTTGAAATACCATATTGCGCAAAAACATCGGCGGGTGGGGCCGCCGCTGCGGGTGCCGCACCACCATAGAGCGTGCCTGGTTCGGCGCTGGCCATTTTCAATTTAGAAGCCTTAGACGATATGGGTGCTGAAGCTTGGGCCACCACGCCGTTTGATTGATAGGCATCCGTGGTTTGGGTTGGGGCTGTTAACTGCAAATCTGGCGGCAAGGCCAAGGCGTTGCCCACGGGCACATTGGTGGCCACAGGCACACCGGCCTTGGTGTCCAGCAAGCCTGCCCCGGCAGAACAGCCACTTAAGCCTGCCACAATTGCAACCAAAATCGCTTTTTCTAAAATATGACGCATATTCACTCGCTTGTTTCAAGACCCTTGCCAAAGCATTTGGGCAAATCCAAGGCCTTAATCAGTTCGGCGTTCCATGAATGATTCATAGAGCAACAACGCCACGCCTGCAACAATGGCGATATCGGCAGGGTTAAAAACAAAATTAAGCAGGGCAAAGCGCAGGCCTTCGAAATGGAAATAGAAAAAATCTGCAACCGCGCCGTGTATTGCGCGATCTAAAGCGTTGGATAATGCGCCGCCAATAATCAGGCCCAAGGCGGCGGCTGTCAGTGGCCTTTGGGCCCGCGCCAGCCACAGCCACAACACGGTGGTGATCAACACGCTTATGCCAATCAACAATTGTTGGGCGTGGGTGGTGAGCAGACCATAAGACACGCCGTGGTTCCATGCCATCACCAGATCAAAAAATGGCGTGAGGGTGAGAAGTTTGCGTTCGGGCATATTGATAATGTTCAACAGCCACCATTTGATGGTCTGGTCCATGCCAAAGCTTAAAGCTGCCAGCGCAAGGCCAAGGGTTGAAAGCGGGCCCCAGAGACGGGTCAACTTCCCTTCTCCCCTTGAGGGAGAAAGTGGATTGCGCCTCTTGGCGCAAGACGGATGAGGGGTCGCTCAAACTTCAACCAACTCCTCATCCGCCCCTTCGGGGCACCTTCTCCCTCAATGGGAGAAGGGGAAACTATTTTCGCACCAGCCCTCACACCATCTTCCCGAATCTGGTCTGCCACTCGCGTACGGCTTGAGCATCGCGCAGGGTGATATCGGGGAAGTCACTATCTTGCCCTACATCTTTCGAAATTTTCCAGCTGCGGGCGCATTTTAGGCCTTCTGCTTTTTCGACCACAGCACCAATACGCTTTTCATTCTCAAGCATGAACGCGCCTTCGGGAACTGGGGCGTGGATCACATCAATGCCAGAGGTGATGCACACTTCGGCAAAGTCTTCGTTGGAAATATCTTCAAATTTTTCGACATAAACTTTGGGTGATGCTTCGAGCGATGATCCA
>JAYUHQ010000003.1:0-2827 GCA_043766895.1 Aestuariivirga sp. | reverse complement strand
TGGGTTCTAACTTTTCGCCAGTGGCTTCATCGGTTTTGAACACAACGCGGGGGCGGCCCACGGTTAATTCAAAGCCTTCGCGGCGCATGGTTTCAATCAAAATGCCCAATTGCAATTCGCCACGGCCAGCAACTTCAAACGCATCAGTTTCTGATTCAGAAGCAGACACTTTAAGCGCTACATTGCCTTCGGCTTCACGCAGCAAACGATCCCGAATAACGCGAGATTGAACTTTATCGCCTTCTTTGCCAGCCAAGGGGCCGTCATTGATGCGGAATGTCATCGTCAGCGTTGGTGGATCAATCGGCTGGGCTTGAATGGGCTCAGAAATGGTTGGATCACAAATCGTATCGGCAACCGTTGTGGTGACAAGGCCTGAAATGGCCACAATATCGCCAGCAAAGGCTTCATCAACCGGAATACGCTCTAACCCACGGAAGGACAGAACTTTTGACACGCGGCCAGTTTCAACAATGGTGCCATCACGCGCCAAAGACTTAACCGCCATGTTGGTTTTAACTGAGCCTGAACGAATGCGGCCTGTGAGAACGCGGCCCAAGAATGGATTGGCTTCAATGGTTGTGACCAACAAGCGAAATGCGCCGGGCTCAATAACTGGTGGCTTGAAGTGGCTGACGATTGCATCAAACAATGCCGACATATCATCGGCTTGTTTTTCTGGTGTGACACTCATCCAGCCTTGCTTGGCTGAACCATAAATGATGGGGAAATCCAACTGTTCATCGGTTGCTTCCAAGGCTGCAAACAGATCAAACACTTCATTGACCACTTCAACGTGGCGGCCATCTGGCCTGTCAATCTTGTTGATCAATACGATTGGCTTCAAGCCCAGCTTCAAGGCCTTTTGCAACACAAACTTGGTTTGGGGCATGGGGCCTTCGGCGGCATCCACCAACAACACGGCACCATCGACCATGTTCAAAATACGTTCAACTTCGCCGCCAAAGTCGGCGTGGCCCGGAGTATCCACAATATTGATGCGGGTTTCTTTCCACTGCAACGATGTGACCTTGGCCAGAATGGTGATGCCACGCTCTTTTTCCAAATCATTGGAATCCATGGCGCGTTCAGCCACCTTTTGGTTCTCGCGAAACGAACCCGATTGGGCCAGCAAACGATCAATCAATGTGGTTTTGCCGTGGTCAACGTGGGCGATAATAGCAATATTGCGCAAATTCATGGTGCGCCAACTTTCTGTAAAATGACGGGAATGGCGCGGGCCTTAGCATGTGCAACATGCATAAGCAAACGTTAGGTGTTGCGTTTCCTTGCAGCCAAGGTGCGAAGTCTTAACGCGTTCAACCGAATAAAGCCTGCGGCATCTTTTTGATCATAGGCGCCGCGATCATCTTCAAAGGTGACCAATTCGTTGTTGTAAAGCGATTTTACGGACTTGCGGCCCACCACAATGACATTGCCCTTATAGAGTTTCAGCCGCACCGTGCCTTCAACATGTTCTTGAGATTTATCAACCATGGTTTGCAACATCTCGCGTTCAGGCGCGAACCAGAAGCCATAATAAATCAGCTCAGCATAGCGCGGCATGAAACTATCTTTTAAGTGCGCTGCCTCACGATCCAATGTTAAGCTTTCCATCGCACGGTGCGCCACCGACAAAATTGTGCCGCCGGGGGTTTCATAAACGCCGCGTGATTTCATGCCGACAAAACGGTTTTCCACCAAGTCCAAGCGGCCAATGCCATTATCATGGCCCAACTTATTCAACGCCGTGAACAGTGTTGCTGGCGACATGGCCTTGCCATCAATGGCCACAGGATCACCGTTTTTGAATTCAACTTCAATATAGGTGGCTTTGTCTGGCGCATCTTCAGGCGCAATGGTGCGTTGATAAACATAGGGTGGGGCTTCGACCCATGGGTCTTCCAGCACTTTGCCTTCAGATGATGAATGGAGCAAATTTGCATCCACTGAAAACGGCGCATCGCCACGCTTATCTGTGGCCACCGGAATTTGATGTTGCTCAGCAAAATTAATCAAATCTGTGCGGCTTTTAAATTGCCATTCGCGCCAAGGGGCGATGACCTTAATATCAGGGTTCAAGGCATAGGCGGTGAGCTCGAAGCGCACTTGGTCATTGCCTTTGCCCGTTGCACCATGGGCAATGGCGTCAGCGCCCGTTTCTTCAGCAATCTCAATCAAGCGTTTGGCAATCAAGGGCCTGGCGATGGATGTGCCCAGCATGTAGACGCCTTCATACAAGGCATTGGCGCGGAACATGGGGAAAACGAAATCACGGATGAATTCCTCACGCACGTCTTCCACATAAATGGATTTAATGCCCATCAACTCGGCTTTTTTGCGCGCCGGTTCAAGTTCCCCACCTTGGCCCAAATCAGCCGTGAAAGTGACGACCTCCGCCTGATATTCGGTTTGCAACCATTTCAGGATGATTGAAGTGTCGAGACCGCCAGAATAAGCGAGGACGACTTTTTTGATTTTTTTGGACATGTTCAATTTCTCATTTTATTCGCCATTCCGGTGTCAATCGGGACCCAGACTTTTCATAATCGCGCTTGTTGAAAGTCTGGGTCCCGACTTTCGTCGGGATGACGGAAGTGGGGGATTTGAAATTCGACCTATCACGCATGAGCTATGGCCTGCAACAAGCTAAATCGGGCCTTCAAACGTTTCTGCAAATAAATCACGCCACTCAGGATTAGTCTTCTCAATCAGTTCCAGCTTCCACTTGCGTTGCCATTCTTTCAGCCGTTTTTCTTCCGCGATGGCCAATTCCATGGTTTCGAAATATTTGAACCACACCAACATTTTCACATTGTATTTCTGA
>JAYUHQ010000002.1:0-43724 GCA_043766895.1 Aestuariivirga sp. | reverse complement strand
AATTCTTGCACCATATAAAGCGAGCCATCGGCCGCCGTGCCACAGGCCAATATTTTTGCAACGCCTGATATGTTGGCCGCATTGGCCAAGCGCACCTCGCGCGACAGGGCTTCAACATCAGCGCCCTTCATTTTTTTATAGGCCACTTTGCGGCCCCGCGCATTGTCATGGGCCAAATAGACATTGGCTTGGCCACCTTCACCAAGGCGCTTGATCAACACATAAGCTTGGCCGTCTTTCCACGCCCCCTCAGCAGAGGTGCGATTGCTTTCAATCACCGGATTAAGCGTCAGATTAAGTTCAGCAAAGGCCCGTTCAACGTTTTCCTGTTGCAAAATCATGCCGCGAGAAAGGCAATAGTTGCGTGTTTGATCAAGCTCTAATGCCGCCTTGTCAGACGCCCCTTGCAACCCATAAGCCTTGGCCAACAGAATGCGCGATTGAACCAACCACGTCGCCAAGTCTTCATCAGCAAACCAATCCCGCGCCGTCTTTAATTTTTCAATGGCTGGCACGGGCGTGAGTTTGAGAAGATCAAATCGCGCGGAGAGAAGGCTTAATACCTGCTTTTCAAACCCTGCACCCACACCGTCATTCCCGCGCAGGCGGGAATCCAACTTGGCCGCAGCTGCGCTTGAAGAAAGTTGGATCTCCGCCTGCGCGCGGATGACGGCAGAGAGGTTATGCAAATCCGCCTCGATCTCCAACGCTTCGGCGCGAAATTTCAAATAGTCTGGAAGCTTCGCGTTATTCTTTTGCAACCACCCACGCTGTGCCAGCCCTTCACCACCAAGGGCCATATCCACCCGCGCGGAACATTCTTGAAACTGTGCGTAATAAACACTTTTTTTCATGGCCGCTGAACATGCCATGGCCAGATGCAGATAACGCTGCGCCAAAGCAAATCGCTCAACCTCGGCGTAAAGATTGCCCAAGCGATACAGCGCTAAAAACCGCGTTGGCTTATCAATATCCAAAGCCAAGACTTGGGTGAGATGTTCTGCCGCCAGTTTCTCATTGCCCAGCCAAGAATAGATCCGCGCCGTTTCGAAAAGCACGTCCACATCGTGAGGCTTTGCAGCACTCAACAAGGCCAAAGCCCGCAATGGATCACGCGCGCGATTGGCTCGGGCTGCGTTTAACACCAGCAAACGCAACGCGCCCTGCTCGGTTGCAGCGCGGGCCGGAACGTTTGGCGTTTCAAATTTCAACAGCGAAAGATAGGCCCGCTCAACCGCAACATCGGCATTGCCTTTGGGCAAAGCAGCTAGCGCTTTTTCCGCATTAGCCACAAAGCCCAAACGCAGAGCGCGACGAACCTCGGCTAAATTCATTCACTGGCACCCGTTTGCAATTGCTTGATCCGATCACGCGTTAATCTTGCCAAACAACCCGCAACCAACATGGGCTCTAAAGAGCCGCCATGCGCCTCAAACCCCTGCCATTCACATTCAGCATCCCGAAACGTAATCCAAGCGCGTTGAGAGGCCAAAAGTGCATCAGAATATTCATGCTTGTCGGTTGCTTTGTCGCTGTCTTCAGCATCGGTTTTCAATTTTGGCCAGATGGCGTTCAGATCTTGATCGGCCTTTTCAAAATCAACCCGTGCACAAGCCGTCAATGTGTTTTGGTCTTGGGGGTCTTTGCAATCAGGCCCATCATCAGCCCGCGCCATCGTTGAGCCCAAAACCAACAAAACCAAAACCCAGATGTTTTTCATTACGTTTCCTAAAGCCATTTGCAAATCGGCTGAACATTGCCATAAACTCATCAACTTGCAAAAGGTCTGATGATGTCAACCCCAACATATTATGCGCCACACGGCGGGCGGCCCCCGCAATCGCAACTGCTGACAGGCCGCGCGGTGTTCACTGAAGCCTATGCTGTGATCCCCAAGGGCGTGATGCAAGATATTGTCACCAGCGCCCTGCCCCATTGGAAAAACACGCGGGCATGGATTTTGGCCAGACCACTTTCAGGTTTTTCTGAAACTTTTTCACAATATATCATGGAAGTCGCTGAAGGTGGCGGAAGCACAACGCCAGAGCCAGACAACAATGCCGAAGGCGTATTGTTCGTCGTTGAAGGTGAAGGCCACTTAAAACTGGGGCGCACAACCCATAAGCTTGGCATTGGTTCTTATGCCTATTTGCCTCCCGCATCGCGCTGGAGTTTTGAGAACACTTCAAAAGCGCCGGTGCGTTTTCATTGGATCAGAAAATCTTATGAAATCGTGAAAGGGTTAAAAGCGCCACAGGCATTCGTCACCCATGAAAGCCAAGCAACAATTGTTGAAATGCCAGATACCAATGGCGCTTGGTCAACCACCCGCTTTGTGAGCCCCGACGATATGGCCCACGACATGCATGTGAATATTGTGAACTTTCTGCCCGGCGGGGTTATTCCCTTTGCCGAAACCCATGTGATGGAACATGGGCTTTATGTGTTGGAAGGCAAAGCGGTTTACAGGCTCAATCAAGATTGGGTGGAAGTTGAAGCCGGAGATTTTATGTGGCTGCGCGCTTTTTGCCCCCAAGCCTGTTATGCAGGCGGCCCCGGTCGTTTTCGCTATTTGCTTTATAAGGATGTAAACCGCCATGCAAAGCTTGTGTTGAAATGAAGGTTGAGCCTTTAACCCGTTTGGCCTTCAAGCCGTTTGGAGACGTGATCGAAATGGATGGCGCTGAAATCATCACCATCAACCAAAATTTTGCCCAGCGTTTCAATAATCTTGCACATATTGATGTGAGCCATGAAGGCGGCAGCGTGAATATCAGCCTTGCCGCCGCCATCCCTCGTCCGCAACCCATCATGATCAAAATGATGGAACGCCACCCCTTAGGCAGCCAGATTTTTTATCCACTGGAAGATAACCCTTGGCTGGTTTTGGTCTGTGCCGATCCAAGCGATGCCACGTCATACCGCGCTTTCCAAGCAACAGGCCAACAGGGCATCAACTATGCTCGCAACGCTTGGCATCATCCCCTGCTGGTGTTGAAACCTTCTCGCTTTTTCATTGTCGACCGCAAGGGAGCGGGCAATAACTTGGAAGAAGTGATGTTGCAAAACGCGTTCAATTTGCCAAGCGTTTGACCAATGCGATAAGTTGATCAACATGCGCTTGGGGTGTGGCAAAGCTCATCACAAACCGGCCGCACGCCTCTTCAGCACTCAAACCATCCAACGGCCATTCATAAAAATTGGCCCCTTCTGCTTGTAACGCATCCAACAGGCGCCGCGGCATGATGGGAAAAACTTCATTGGCTTCAACCGGTGCCGCCAATCGAACGCCCGCAGTGCTTTCAAAGGTTGCGGCCAGTTCGGCTGCCAACACATTGGCGCGGCCCGCATTTTCAAGCCATAAGCCATCTTTCAAATAGGCCAACATTTGCGCTGATAAAAACCGCCCTTTGGAAAGCAATTGCCCCGCCCGCTTGCGCCGATACAAAAAGTCTTCGGCCAATTTCAAATCAAAAAACACCACGCATTCTAAAATCATTGCGCCATTTTTGGTGCCGCCAAACGAAAGCACATCAACACCTGCCTTCCATGTCATTTCAGCGGGTGTGCAACCCAAATAAACCAAGGCATTGGCAAAGCGTGCGCCATCCATATGCAGCTTTAATCCATGAGATTTGGCAACATCGCTTAAGGCCGCAATTTCTGCGGGCTTATAAACCGCACCCAGTTCGGTTGCCTGAGAAATGGAAAGTGCTGAAGGCTTTGGCCCATGTTCACCATGCACAAACCCTTTCAGCTTGGCTTCAACCCCAGATGCCAAAAGTTTGTTATGTTCACCACCAATGGTGATTAATTTTGCGCCGCTGGTAAACAACTCCGGGCAGTTGCATTCATCGGTGTTGATGTGGCTGGCTTCATGGCACACAATGCCGCCAAAGGGCGGGCAAAGCGTTGAAAGCGCCAAACTGTTGGCGCCTGTGCCGTTCATCACAAAAAATGCTTTCACATCTTTTTCAAAAATCTGCGAAAGCGCTGCTTCCACTTGGGCTGCCCCATCATCATGGCAATAAGACACATCGGTCAGCCGCGCATTGGCTTCAACCATGGCCTGCATAATGGTGGGGTGAACGCCATAAACATTATCTGATGCAAAATTCACGTGGTTTCTCCTGATCCGCCACCGATAAACAGAGCGTCGGGCGAACTCAATATAAATTAACATCTTCAGGGTTAAGTCTATTTCACCAGCAATTTGAGGCCCCCTTTGAAACGCATCCTGCAAACACTTGCCAACTTGCCATCCGAACTGCGCCGCCGCACAACGGCGGGCAGCACCTATCGCCCTGAAATTGATGGTTTGCGCTTTTTTGCAATTTTCATGGTGATCATCGGCCACATGGTTGAACGCATTATTCGCTTTCAAGAACCCATCAGCCAACCCAGTGGTTTTGAACAGTCTCTGTTTTTTGTTCTGGCCCAACCGGCATCTGGCGTCTTTTTGTTTTTCGCCGTCAGTGGCTTTATTATTGCCCAACAATATCTGCGCAAAAAGCCCATGCCCTTTGATGGAGCCTATTTGAAAAGCTATTTTTTGCGTAGGCTTTTGCGCATCGAACCGCCCTATTTTTTGGTGCTGATTGGCACTTATATTTTAATTACCGCCACGGGCTTTGTGCCCGATGGGGTGCATAGGTTTAACGCTGAACCTGTCAGCCTGACGACAAGCCTGTTGGCCAGCTTGTTTTATCTTCACTCCCCCGTTTATGGCACTTTTCCGCGCCTGTTCGGCCCGGGTTGGTCGCTTGAAATTGAAGTGCAATTTTACCTTTTGGCACCTCTGTTTTTCTGTGTGCTGTATTTTGTGCGCAACAACGCCGAACGCCGCATGATTGAGGCCATCTTGCTGGTGGCTGGCTTTGCCACGGCAAGCTATTTCAGCCCAAGTGATGCCGCAAGCCACGGCTCCATTTTCTGGCAATATACGTTGTTGCGCTTTTTCATTTTCTTTTGGATGGGCGTGATGATGGCCAGCAACCAAGACGCGTTGCGCAATCTTTTGTCGCGTGTGCCCAATGTTGTGATGCAAATTTTACCGTGGTGTGGCGTGCTTGCAATTTTTCTGGCCGATTCAATTTTTACCGGCAAACAAGATCTTGCTTATCTCACCCAAATTTCAGGCGTTGCACTGGCCTTTTTTGGGGTGTTGGATGATCGCTCCAGCTTCAAACGTTTTTGTTCAAGGCCATGGGTCAGCTTAATCGGCGGTGCCTGCTATTCAATCTATTTGGTGCATTTGCAAATTTTGCAAGTTGCCACCAACATTGTCGTTAAACATTTGCACATCACCAGTTGGCTGGGAACGCTTGCACTGTGCAGCATCATTTTAATTCCGCTGGTACTGGTGGGCGGGCTTGGGTTTTACACAATAGTAGAGCGCACATTTATGTTGCCCGATTGGCCACAACGCTTGCGACAATTATTTACGCGCCAACGCGCCCTACAATAAAACCTGCACAGGCACTTTGATATAATGCACGCCATTGGCATCTGGCGGCGGCAACTTGCCAGCGCGCATATTGGTTTGGATTGACGGCATCAACAAAGCGGGTGCCGACAAGCCCTTATCACGGGCATTGCGCATGGCCACAAAGTCACCTTCAGTTACACCTTCGTGCACATGGATATTATTTGCGCGTTCTTCTGCCACCGTGGTTTGCCAAATATAAGATGTGCGCCCATCCTTGGGCAGATAGTCGTGACACATGAACAGCCGTGTCTCAGGCGGCAAGGCCAGAAGCTTCTTGATTGACCGATACAGCGACGCCGCATCGCCACCGGGAAAATCTGCCCGCGCTGTGCCATAATCAGGCATAAACAATGTGTCCCCCACAAAGATTGCATCAGCAATTTTATAAGATACACACGCTGGCGTGTGGCCAGGCGTTGCAATCACTTCGCATTTTAGATTACCGATGTTGAAGGCTTCACCATCTTTCACCAAAATATCAAATTCTGCACCTGACCCTGAAACATCCTGCGCGTTAAACACCGGCCTGAAAATATTTTGCACTTCACGAATGCGCTCACCGATCACCACAGCAGCGCCAGTTTTCAATTTGATATAAGGTGCGCCGGAAAGATGATCTGCATGAACATGGGTTTCGAGCACAAATTCAATGGTGCAGTTTTCAGCTTTGGCTTTTTCTAAAACCACATTCACCGATTTAATTGATGCCTTGCCCGTGGCGTGATCATAATCAAACACGGGATCAATCACCGCCGCAGCGCGCGTATCGGGGTCGATGACCAGATAGGTTACCGTATGTGAAGCTTCATCGAAGAACGAATGAATGATGGGTTGAGGCATGACGCCACTCTCTTTCACTTGACAGAACATTAGAAGATACTTATATTAGACAAATCTAATATTAACAAGGCCAAAAATATGCGCGATAAAAATTCAACACCAGCCCTGAAAGGTTTACCCGAAATGGCGGGTTTTGTCGCGGCCATATTGAAGGAATTATCCAACGAGAAGCGATTGCTTATTCTGTGTGCATTGATTGAGAACAAGGGCCTATCGGTGGCAGAATTGGCTGAAATGGTCGATTTGGGCCAATCCGCATTGTCGCAACATTTGGCGAGGTTGCGCGAACAGGCGATCATCGATTTTCGTCGCGATGGGGCTACCATTCACTATTTCATTGCCGACGAAAAAATCGGTCGCATTTTAAAAACACTCAAATCACTCTATTGCTGAAGGAACGAACATTTTGTCAATAATTTCAATTGATGTGGCGCGCGCTGCTGAGTTGCTGAAACAAGGCGCAATTCTGGTTGATATTCGCGAGCCAAACGAGCATGCGCGTGAAAAAATTGCCGCATCACAAAGCCTTCCTCTTTCGCAACTGCAGGGCCAAATGCTGAACAGCAATTGCCAGCCAATCATATTTTATTGCCTCAGTGGAAATCGCACACGCGTAAACGCCGAGCGTCTGCGTGGCCTGGCAGGAACCAAAATCCATCTGCTGGAAGGCGGAATTTCTGCGTGGAAACTGGCCGGACATCCAACACTGAAGAATCTAAAACACCCCATCGAAATGATGCGCCAGGTGCAAATCGCAGCGGGTGGTCTGGTGCTATGCGGGGCCGTTCTGGGTTATTTTTATAACCCTGCGTTTTATGCTGTGTCTGCCGCTGTGGGCGCGGGCTTAATGTTTTCAGGCATCAGTGGAACCTGCACCATGGCCCAAGTTTTAAAGCTGATGCCTTGGAACAAAGTTTGATCATCAGCAACGATTTGGCCATGGCGTCTGGCGGCCTGATCGGGTTGATCATGGGGCTTGTGGGCGGCGGCGGTTCGATCATTGCTGTGCCGCTGTTGCTTTATGTGGTGGGGGTGCCATCAGTGCATGCTGCCATTGGCACAAGCGCTGTGGGCGTTTCGCTGAATGCGTTGGGAAACCTTGTTGCCACATCGCGGCGCGGGTTGGTGAAATGGCGTTGCGCCTTGGTGTTCAGTTGTGCTGGCGTTGCCGGGTCGTTTCTTGGCTCTTATTTAGCGCTTCAAATTCCGGGTGCAAAAATATTGGCAATGTTTGGCGGCCTCATGCTGATTATTGGCACAATCATGCTGCTGCGCAAAAATGCTGAAGGCAATCCTGAGATACGTTTGAACCTTGCAACCGCCCGCCACATGTTGCCTTGGCTTTTAAGCATTGGTTTGGCTGTTGGCTTTCTGGCTGGCTTTTTTGGCATCGGCGGTGGCTTTCTCATCGTTCCGGGCTTGATGTTGGCAACTGGCATGCCCATTACCCATGCAATTGCAACGTCGTTGGTGGCCATAACGGCATTCGGTGCGGTAACGGCATCAAACTATGCGCTTGCGGGTGAAGTGCTGTGGCGCGTCGTCGCCGCGTTTGTTGCAGGCGGCATTGGTGGAAGTGTTGTCGGACAAGTGTTGAGCATAAAGCTGGTTGACTATAAAAAAATGCTGCAAAATATCTTTGCAGCATTCGTTATCGCAGTGGGTGTTTTTACAATTTACAAAGGCTTGCCTTAAAGCATAAATCCGCCAGATGCTTCGATGCGTTGGCCGTTGACCCAACGGAAATCGTCGCTCAACATTGTTGCTGCCAATGCGCCAATATCATCAGGCAAACCAACGCGGCCCAATGCCGTTTGGCCAGCGAGCATGGCGTTGATTTCTTTGCTGTCGCGCGTGCGGCCCCCGCCAAAGTCTGTGGCGATAGCACCTGGCGCCAAAGTGTTGGCCGAGATGCCACGGCTGCCCAATTCCTTGGCCAGATAGCGCGTGAAAACTTCAATGCCGCCCTTCATCATGGCATAAGAGGCATAGGCCGGAAACGAAAACCGAGCGAGGCCGGAAGACACATTTAAAATGCGCCCGCCATCAGCCATCACCGGCAGAAGCTTTTGCGTGAGAAAAAATGGTGCCTTCAAATGAATGTTCATCATTTCATCGAAGGTGGCTTCTGGTGTCGCATCAATCGTGGCATTAACCCCGGTGCCCGCATTGTTGACAAGATGATCAAACGTGTCGCGCTTCCAAGTGGATGCCAGCGCCGTTTTAACGTCTGCAACAAAGCCATCAAAGGTGGCGGCTTTTGCAACATCCAACTGCAAGGCCACAGCTTTGCGGCCTTTGGCTTCGATCAATTTTACAACGTCATCAGCCGCTGCTTTGTTGGCGTGATAGGTGATGATTGAGTCTTGGCCCTTATCAGCCAAATTCAGTGCCATGCTGCGGCCCAGCCCGCGGCTGCCGCCCGTAATAATATTAATTTTCATGAAGAACCTCTGTTGCGTGGAGTTGCTATATGGGGGGCCTAATGTGTTTTGATAAGGCACCGCGGCCTAGAAATTGTCACAATATTGGCAAAGTGTCACAGCAACATGAACTTTATACGGGTCCCACCGTTTAAGCTGTGGACGGCACACAAAAGAGGAACTTCCCCCATGATAAAATCTCACATTCTGTTTGCAACACTCGCCACAGGTTTGCTTCTTTCGGGCTCGGCCTTTGCTGAAGTGTTGAAATTTAACGCAACATTGGATGGCGCCAGCCAATCACCGGCAGTGGATACAAAAGCCACGGGCACAGCCGATGTGTCTGTTGACACAGATGCAAAAACCATCACTTGGACAATTAAAGACCAAGACCTTTCAGGCCCAGCAACCGCTGCCCATTTCCATGGCCCCGCTGATGTAGGCGCCAATGCGGCACCTGAAATTGATATTTCAAAAATGGTTGAGTCTGGAACCGCGCCCATCACCGACGCACAACTGGCCGATTTGAACGCTGGCAAAGTTTATCTCAACATCCACACAGCAAAATTCCCCAACGGGGAAATTCGTGGCCAAGTGGTGAAGTAATAGAATCATCGTTACAGTGGGCCACAGCACGGCTGTGGCCCAAAGCTTATTCAACCGCCCATCTGCGGCAGAATGCCGATTTGTTGTAAAAGCTGCCACATTTCCATTTCAACCCAATGTTCAACAATCTTGCTATCTTTGAATTGGTAAATGTTAATTTCAGACCATGTGATCGGCTTATGCGTAGGCTTTTCGCCCATCATGGAACCGCTGTGGGTTGCCGTTGTGCTGCCACGCTCAACCACTTTATCGCCCGCTGCAATTAAATCTTGTTGGGTAAACACTGCGTCGGGGAAAGCCTGATTGAGCATCAGGCCCACTTGGCGCATTCCTTCAAAACCATCTGGCAGGTTGCTGCGATAATTGTGTTTGAAATCTTGGTGAATTAAATGGCCGACGCCATCAACGTTGTGTTCATTTTTGAACACGCGTGCCAACTCACGAACCATAGTGATATTCTGTGTTTCTGACATAATTTTTCCTTTCAGCGGTAATGGCGTTCAAGCTCAGATTTGTGCGTTCACATAAGCGCCATATTCAACGACATGGCTGGCCCAACCGGCATCCATCATCGCGATAAACTTTTCGGCACCTGCACCCAACCGTTCCAGATTGCGATGTTCAAGGGTTACAATTGTTCCTTGTTCTCCGGCGGGAGCAAAAGTGATTTCCACTTCGCTGATCAAAGCCGGATCATATTGAAAATTGGTATTGATTTGCCATGCAAGAACCAGCTTATCCACGGGCTGCCACACCAAAACTTTGCCCCATTGAATTTCCTTACCATCAGCATCGCGTTCAAACCACCGACCATCCACCTTGGGTTCAATCACAATGGCTTGGTGGGGGTGTTTGCCCATTGTGGTTCCCTTGCGCCACCACAGTGCGGTTTGATTGGTAAAAACATCAAATGCCTTTTGTGGCGTTGCCTTTACGGTGACAGTTTTAACGATGGGATGAATGCTCATTTTTAACTCTCCTTTTTTGGTGGGTTTTCAATAAAGTCTTTGAATGCATCAAGCGCATGAGACCAATGGCCATCAAGCCAGTCGCGCATGGCGCCAAGCCCGCGCGGATCAAGTTGATAAATGCGCTTGGTTCCTTGCGATGTTTCCGTGACCAGCTGAGCCTCTTTCAAAACTTTCAAGTGTTGCGAGACAGCCGAGCGGGTGACAGGAAATTGTGTGGCAAGCTCGCCCACTGCTGATGGGCGCGCCGCCAAACGTTCAAATATCGCCCGGCGCGTGGGGTCGCCCAATGCTGAAAAGGCTTGAATTGCTTTTGCTTGGTAAGTCATAACTAACGGTTAGTTTAAACTAACTAATGAGTCAATGGGAATTCGAAACATTGTTGCGCAACAATATTTCGTTTTTAGCTCCAAAATGATTCTTTCCTTGCTTTGGCCTGCTGCTTTTGCCAAAGACTAGGACAGTATAACTGTCCTATATTGAGGAGATACAATCATGACCGCACATTCGTTTCTGCCCGAAGGCATGAAGCCTGCCCATGGCTTGTATGATCCTAAAAACGAACACGATGCGTGTGGCATTGGTCTTTATGCCAATATTAAAAACATTAAAAGCCATGAGGTTGTAACCAAAGGCTTGGACATTCTGCACAACCTTGAACATCGCGGTGCCGTTGGTGCTGATCCAAAAGCAGGCGATGGTGCTGGCATTCTGATTCAAATTCCGCATGAATTTTTCAGTGCTGAAGCCAAGCGTTCAGGCTTTGAACTTCCGGCCCAAGGCCATTATGGCGTGGGCTTTTTGTTCATGCCGCGCGAGGCAATCTATCGCCAAGATATTGAACGCATCTGGTGGGAAACTGCGCGTGATGAAGGCTTGAAAGTGTTGGGTTGGCGCGATGTGCCGGTAGACTCAACTGTGCTTGGCTATTCCGTAAAAGGCACCGAGCCCATTCACCGCCAAGTTTTCATTGGCAAAGGCCCCACCATTCGTGATGAAGCCCATTTTGAACGCAAGCTATTTGTGTGCCGCAAAGTGGCGTCAAACCGCATCATTGATATTTTGGGCACCAAGGCGCGCACCTATTATCCCGTTTCGGTTTCCTGCCGCACTGTGGTTTATAAAGGCCTGGTGCTGGGCACTGACGTTGCCAACTATTATGTAGATTTGAAAGACACGCGGGTTCAATCAGCCTTTGCGCTGGTGCATCAACGTTTTTCCACCAACACCTTCCCAAGCTGGCCCTTGGCCCACCCTTATCGCTTTGTGTGCCACAACGGCGAAATTAACACCGTGCGGGGCAACTTCAATTGGATGGCGGCGCGCCAAGCCAACATGAAGTCTGATGTATTGGGCGAAGATTTGGCCAAGCTTTGGCCCATTTCCTATGAAGGCCAATCAGACACGGCAATTTTTGACAATGCCTTGGAACTTCTCACCATGGGCGGCTATTCCCTGCCCCATGCCATGATGATGATGATCCCTGAAGCTTGGGCCGGAAACCCACTGATGGACGAAGATCGCCGCGCATTTTATGAACACCACGCCGCCATGATGGAACCATGGGATGGCCCCGCCGCCATGGTGTTCACCGATGGCAAAGTGATTGGTGCCACGTTAGATCGCAACGGCCTTAGGCCCTCACGCTATCTCATCACTGATGATGGCCATGTGCTTCTTGCGTCTGAAATGGGCGTATTGCCTTTTGACGAATCTAAAATCACCCACAAGTGGCGCTTACAGCCCGGCAAAATGTTGCTGATTGATTTGGAAAAGAAAAAAATTATTTCCGATGAAGATCTAAAAAAAGAATTGTCCAACGCGCATCCTTACAAAGATTGGCTGAAGCGCACCCAAGTTGTTCTGCGTGATATGCCCAAGGCCAAAACTGCACGACCAAAAATTGCTGTGCCTTTGCTCGATAGGCAACAAGCGTTTGGCTATACCAAGGAAGATCTGGCTGTGCTCATGTCTCCTATGGCATCAACCGGCCAAGAGGCCATTGGCTCTATGGGCAATGACGCGCCGATCTCGGCCCTGTCTGATCGATCAAAAATGCTTGATACATATTTCAAGCAAAACTTTGCTCAAGTGACCAACCCGCCGATTGATCCCATTCGCGAAGAATTGGTGATGAGCTTGGTCAGCTTCATTGGCCCACGCCCAAACTTGTTGGATTTGAACGGCACATCCAAACACATGCGTTTGGAAGTGTCGCAACCCATTTTGACCAATGAAGAACTGGAACGCATTCGCAACATTGGCAGCGTGCGCGATAATCCATTCCGCACAGCAACCATCGACATTACTTATGACGTGGCCAACGGCGCAGAATTTATGGAAGCAGCGCTTGATAGCGTGTGCGCCCAAGCCGAACGCGCGGTGGGTGATGGCTATAACATTATCATTTTATCAGATCGGGCCGTTTCGGCTGAACGTGTGGCCATTCCGGCATTGTTGGCCACATCAGCAACGCATCATCATCTCATCCGCAAGGGCCTTCGCACGTTGGTGGGCCTTGTGGTTGAATCAGGTGAGCCACGCGAGGTGCACCAGTTCTGCACCTTGGCTGGCTATGGCGCAGAAGCGATTAACCCCTATGTGGCTTTCGAAACACTTGAAGCCATGTTGCCCATGCTGGATGAAAAAATCAGCGCGTATGAAGCTGTCAAACGCTATATCAAAGCGGTCGACAAAGGCATTCTTAAAGTTATGTCCAAGATGGGCATTTCCACATATCAATCTTATTGTGGTGCACAGATTTTTGATGCCATCGGGCTTTCAACCGAATTCATCAAAAAATATTTCACCGGCACTGCCACACAAATTGAAGGCGTTGGCCTTAGCGAAATTGCTGAAGAAACTTTCAAGCGCCATGAAGATGCGTTTGGCTTGAACCCTGTTCTTGCAACAACGCTTGATGTGGGCGGTGACTATGCCATGCGCATGCGCGGCGAAGCCCATGTGTGGACGGCTGAAACCGTTTCCAGCTTACAACATGCGGTGCGCGGCAATTCATCCGATAAATATAAAGAATATGCCCGCCACATCAACGAGCAAAACGAACGGCTGAAAACCATTCGTGGCCTGTTCCGCATTAAAAGCGCCGAAGAAATGGGCAAGCACCCCATCAGCATGGACGATGTTGAACCTGCCAAAGATATTGTGAAGCGTTTTGCCACGGGTGCGATGAGCTATGGCTCAATCAGCCGCGAAGCCCACACCACTTTGGCCATTGCCATGAACCGCATTGGCGGCAAATCCAACACCGGCGAAGGCGGCGAAGAAGCTGATCGTTATGTCAGAATGCCCAATGGCGATTCCATGCGCTCGGCCATCAAGCAAGTGGCTTCTGGTCGCTTTGGTGTGACCACGGAATACTTGGTCAATTCCGATATGATGCAAATTAAAATGGCCCAAGGTGCCAAGCCTGGTGAAGGCGGGCAATTGCCCGGCCACAAGGTTGATGCAACAATAGCCAAGGTGCGCCATTCCACCCAAGGTGTGGGCCTTATCTCGCCACCGCCCCACCATGATATTTATTCGATCGAAGATTTGGCTCAGCTGATTTACGATTTGAAAAACGTAAACCCAGCGGCGCAAGTTTCCGTGAAGCTTGTATCTGAAGTGGGTGTGGGCACAGTGGCGGCTGGCGTTTCCAAGGCGCACGCCGATCATGTCACCATTTCTGGCTATGAAGGCGGCACAGGCGCATCTCCCTTAACCTCCATCAAACACGCTGGTTCGCCATGGGAAATTGGCTTGGCCGAAACTCAGCAAACGCTGGTTGCCAACGATCTGCGCGGCCGCATTGCTGTGCAAGCTGATGGCGGCATCAGGTCAGGCCGCGATGTGTTGATTGCAGCCTTGTTGGGCGCTGATGAAATTGGTTTTGCCACAGCGCCTTTGATTGCGGCTGGCTGCATTATGATGAGGAAATGCCATCTCAACACTTGCCCGGTTGGCGTTGCCACGCAAGACCCAGAACTCCGCAAACGCTTTAAAGGTGCGCCTGAACATGTGATCAACTTCTTCTTCTTTGTGGCCGAAGAATTGCGTGGTCTTATGGCCCACATGGGAGTTAAAAACTTTGATGAATTGATTGGTGCTACCGAATGGCTTGATACCAAAAAAGCCATTTCGCATTGGAAAGCCAAGGGTTTGGATTTTACCAAGCTGTTTGCCAAAGCTGATGTGACAGGCCCCATCGCCACCAAGCACACATCCAAGCAAAACCACGGCTTAGAAAAAATCTTAGATCGTGAATTGATCGAGAAAGCCGCACCCGCAATTCTGCGTGGCGAGAAGGTTGTGATCGAAGCCAAAATCAGAAACCGTGATCGCACCGCAGGTGCCATGCTCGCTGGCGAAGTGGCCAAGGCCTATGGCCATGCTGGCTTGCCGGAAGATACAATCACGGTGAAATTTTCAGGCACATCAGGCCAAAGTTTTGGCGCTTGGGCTGCAAAAGGCATGACGCTGGAAATCACCGGTGAAGGCAACGACTATGTGGGCAAAGGCCTTTCAGGCGGCAAAATCATCATCAAGCCAAACACCAACATTGGCTTTGCGCCTGATAAATCCATCATCGTGGGCAACACTGTGCTTTATGGCGCCATCACCGGCGAGGCTTATTTGCGCGGTGTGGCGGGCGAGCGTTTTGCCGTGCGCAACTCTGGCGCTGTGGCCGTTGTTGAAGGGGTTGGCGACCATGGCTGCGAATACATGACAGGCGGTTGCGTGTTGGTGATCGGTGAAACTGGTCGCAACTTTGCCGCCGGCATGTCGGGCGGCGTGGCCTATGTTTTGGATGAAGACAAAACCTTTGAAAAGCGCTGCAACTTATCGATGGTGGATTTGCAACCCGTGCCGGCTGAAGAAGAATTGCTCGAAAAACACCAACACCATGGCGGAGATCTTGAAAGCCATGGCTTGGTGGATATCACCACCGGCATGGATAAAAATGATGCAACCCGCATTCATGAATTATTGGCGCGGCATTTTAAATATACCGACTCCAGCAAAGCCAAATTGATTTTGGATAATTGGGCGTATTATCTGCCGATGTTTGTAAAAGTCATGCCGGTTGAATATGCCCGTGCTTTGGCCGATCTAGAAAAGGCCCAAGCCACAAGCAACGGCATGACCGTTGGTGTAAAGAGGGCCTAAACCAGTGAACACCGAACCAACGCTCACGTACACCAAACACGCACGTGAAATGATGGTTCAGAGAAATATTACAGCAGATTGGATCGCAAAAACCCTTTCTGCTCCAGAAGTTGAGGGGATAGACGCAACAGACAGCACCTTGCAATTTGCTTATAAGCGAATTCCTGAATTTGATAACCGATGGTTGAAAGTCATCTACAAGACTGAAAGCTTGGGTAAAAAAATTATCACTGTGTTTTTTGATCGCGGCATGGAGAAACAAAAATGAAAACCACCTACGACAAAGAGGCAAACGCCTTGTATGTATATTTTTCGGATGAGAAAATTGTCAGTACCGAAGAACTGCGCCCTGGAATTATTCTGGATTTTGATGCGCATGGTCGCATTGTTGGCATGGAAATGCTGGACGCAAAAACGCAACTTTCTGCCGCTGCATTGAAATCATTGGCTGCTGCCTAATTATCGAAACGGAAAACTATTATGGGAAAAATCACAGGCTTTCTTGAAATTGATCGCGCAGACCGCAAATATACTCCGGCGGCTGATCGCGTGCGCAACTATAAGGAATTTGTTATTCCGTTGGGTGATGAGGCCACCAAAAGCCAAGCCTCGCGCTGCATGGATTGCGGCATTCCTTATTGTCATAATGGTTGCCCAGTGAACAACCAAATCCCCGATTGGAATGATTTGGTTTATAACAATCAATGGGAAGAAGCTTCGCGCAATTTGCATTCCACCAACAATTTCCCTGAATTTACGGGCCGCATTTGCCCAGCACCTTGCGAAGCGTCTTGCACGTTGAATATTGATGATAACCCTGTCACCATCAAATCTATCGAATGCGCCATCGTCGATAAGGCATGGGAAAACGGCTGGGTAAAACCCATCATCAATGCCGACAAAACTGGCAAGAAAATTGCCATCGTTGGTTCTGGCCCCGCAGGCCTTGCCGCAGCCCAACAATTGGCGCGCGCTGGCCATGATGTGCACCTGTTTGAAAAAAATGCATCAGCTGGCGGCTTGATGCGCTATGGCATTCCAGATTTTAAAATGGAAAAGCACCTGATTGACAGGCGCGTTTCCCAGATGGAAGCCGAAGGTGTGACGTTCCATTACGGCGCACACATTGGCGTTACCCAAGATGCCAAACAATTGGTCGATTCATTTGACGCGGTGCTGTTAACAGGCGGATCTGAAAAACCACGTGATCTGCCCATTCCGGGCCGTGAACTTTCTGGTGTGCATTTTGCCATGGAATTTTTGCCACAACAAAACCGCCGCAACAGCAAGGAAAGCCCATTGGACAATCGGCCGATTTTGGCCACCGGCAAACATGTTGTTGTGGTAGGCGGCGGTGATACGGGTTCAGATTGCATCGGCACATCCATTCGCCAAGGCGCATTGAGTGTGACGCAAATTGAAATTATGCCAGCACCCCCTGAAAAAGAAAACAAACCACTCACCTGGCCAAATTGGCCGATGAAAATGCGCACATCATCTTCGCAAGCCGAAGGCGCTATCCGAGATTTTGCCGTGGCCACACTTTCGCTGGAAGGCCAAGATGGCACCGTAAAAACCTTGAAATGTGCTCGTTCTGGCCCAGATTTTAAACCAGTGGCGGGAACAGAGTTTGAGTTGAAAGCAGATCTGGTTTTGTTGGCCATGGGCTTTGTGCACCCGGTGCAAGATGGCATGTTGAAAAACTTAGGCGTGAAGCTTGATGCGCGCGGCAACATTGATGCCAATGTGAAAGATTATAAAACCACAATCGACAAGGTTTTCAGTGCTGGTGACATGCGGCGCGGCCAATCACTTGTGGTTTGGGCCATCCGCGAAGGCAGGCAAGCCGCCCGCGCCGTTGATGAGTTTTTGATGGGCGAAACAACCTTGCCGAGGTAGGCCATGCCAAAATTGGAACTGCGACCCAACTGTGAACTGTGCGACAAAGACTTGCCGCCGCACAGCGATGAGGCGCGCATTTGCAGTTATGAATGCACCTATTGCGCAGATTGTGTTGACACCAAGCTGCACAACGTTTGCCCCACATGCGGCGGCAACTTTGTGCCCCGGCCACTGCGACCGATGAAAAGTTGGAGGCCGGAAGAAAAGCTAGGCCTTTTGAACCATCCGGCAAGTGAGAAGCGGGTGCATTCTCCATTTACTAAAGAAGACATTGCGACCCACGTTAATCGCATCAAGCATATTGCGCCGCACTTGCGTTAATCAGCGCGCTTGCCACGGCTAATCTTGCCTATTGTCGCAGCACCACACTGGTGGTTACACGTTGCTCATTATAATTTGCGCCCGCAACCGACGTGCCAAACCAAGTGCTTTGCACAGTGCCGCTTACAGCCATGTTGGGGTTAATTTGCCAATCGGCCCCCAAGCTGGCGGTGGTTGTTGTGTCTAAACTTGAATTGGAATTGGTGAGGCTGGTGGTAACCCCGCCGCGCACATTCACATTTTCACGCACGGCATAATTGGCCAGAACGCCGAAATTCCAATTTTGTGTGGCCGAAACATTGGCCTGTTCAGACTCACCCAAAGAGACACCTGTGGATGCAACAATGTTCCAAAGCGGTGTTGGGCTCCATGTAATATTGCCACTCAAGCCCAAGGCGGTTGCGGTTTTTAAAGCCGGATCATCAAAACTGCGAGCGATGAAATTGGCAGAAATATCGCCCTTCCATAAAGGCCCATCATCAAGAATAACACCCAGCAAAAATGCCCCGCCTTGTGAATTGCGGCGTTGGCCATTGCGGTCAATCGCTTGATCATGAAACCGCGGATCATAGGAAATTTCCGCAAAGGGTTTCAACATTGCGCCGCGCCCACCATAGACGCCGCGCAATGCCAACGAGGGTTCAGTATAATTGCGATCTGAATTGATTTCGGTGCCGCCGCCAACCAAGGCAACATTGTCATAACTGTTGCGGCTTAGGCCCAATCGTACCTGACCTTCCACGCCGCCAAAATCATGGGTGATGCCAGCGGCCGTTGCCAAATTATAATCGCGCCGTGGTGCCAAGGCATTTCCCGGAACTTCAGGATTGCCACTGCCGGTTTGATTAACAGAAATGCTGTTGCTAAAATCAGCGTGGGTTGTGTGAAGAATATCCAAACGAAAATCTGTTTGTGCAGTGCCAGTCAACGTCGATAGATTGGGCGAGGCCGCATACCCCAGCCAATCCACATTGATATTGCCCCGCCACTGGTGACGCGGCCAATCAGTTTCAAATGCCAAGCTTGGCCTGATATGCAATCCCACATCAGCTTGCCGCACATTGGGGCTTGAGTTGACATTGTTTGTAACAACGCCACCAATTTCAAGCGAAGGATAAAATCGCACCGGCCCGTCGCCCACGCCCAACGCGGCATAGGCATCAACTTTCTTTTTTGGCTTGCGCGGCACAACAACTGGTGGCTCATCAATCGGGTTGATAGAGCCCACCACGGGTGATGCATCATCTAACACGCTGGCGCGCAACAGATCTGGCGCCTCTTGGGCTTGCACGCCAAAGCCAACGCCGCAAAACAACGCCACGCAACTCACCTGACACAGCACGCGATACAGACCCATTGGGCCATATTATCGAATTTATGGTTAACAGAAGGTTGTTAAATGTTATTTTTGCAATCCACGCAAAAATAGATCAACGCCCGAGCGAACCACATCTTCGGGTTGGCGCTTGCTTGGCCTGCCAAACATCTTCGGTTTTACCAAGCCGGCCTGAATAAGTTCAATAAACTGCAGGGCGGCGTGTTCGGGGTCAACGTCTCGCAACGTGCCATCACGCATTTTTGTTTGCAGAAACTGGGAAATCTGTGAAATGGCATAGGCCGGGCCTGCTTCATAAAAGCTTTGGCCCACTTCAGGAAATTTGCCAGCAACCGCAATCACCATGCGCACCTGGGCCAAGGATTCATCGGTGCAAAACAGTTTTGCCATCCGCAAACCCAAATCATAAAGCACCAGATCAACCGGGCGATCGATATTTTCGATCACCATCACCTGTTCGGCTTGCCGGCGTCGATCGCGATAAATCAGGGCCTCAAACAGCTTTTCCTTGGATGGAAAATAGGCATAAACCGTGCCCTTAGAAACACCAGCTTCGCGCACAATATCGTTCATGCTGGCCCCGTCAAAGCCATGGGCCATGAACATGCGTCGGGCGCCATCCAGAATCTGCTGGCGCTTGGCGGTGTCAACATTGTCGTTTGAGGCTGTTGCGTGATCCATCATGCATTTTCCGCGTAACTGATTTGAACTGAACCGTTCGGTCTTGTGCATAGCAACAAAAGCTGCTATGTCAAGCAATACCGAACCGTTCGGTGCATTCCCATTCCTTTTGAAAGTCACTTTCATGTCGAGCACTGCCATCAATCCACCTGCTGCTATCCCGGCCAAAAAAGCCACATCCATTCGCCGCATTATCATGCTGGGTCTTTTGGTAGTGGCTGTGGGCGTGGCAGCAAAATATGGTTGGGAATGGTTTCAAAATGGCCGTTTCATGCTTTCAACCGATGATGCCTATGTGCAAGCCGACACATCAGTTTTGGGTGCGAAAATTCCAGGATATGTGGCCGAAGTTCCCGTTGCTGATAATAGCAATGTGAAGGCTGGCGATATTATTTTAAAACTCGACGGCGCAGATTATCAATTTGCTGTTGATGCAGCCCTTGCCAAAATTGAATCGCAAAAAGCTGCCATTGCCGTCATCGGCCAACAAAAAGTGGCCCAAGGTGCTGCTGTGGCAGGTGCACTTGCACAAATGGCCAGCGCCAAGGCCGCAGAACTGAACGCGGTGTTAACCCAACAGCGCGCCAGCCAGATGGTCAAAAGCAACGCCGGAAGCCAGCAAGCCTTGGATGATGCCAACCGCGCACGCGAAACCGCTGCGGCCAACATTGCCGTGGTGCAAGCCAATATTGATGCGGCCAAAGCCCAGCTTGGTGTGTTGTCGGCCAACGAAATTCAAGCCAACAATGTTTTGGCCGAGCTGAATGTGGCTTTGCAAAAAGCCCAGCATGATATGAGCTTTGTTGATGTTAAAGCCCCTTTTGATGGTGTGATTGCCAACCGCGCAGTCCAGCCTGGCCAATTTGTTCAGGCCGGAACGCGCCTGATGGCATTGGTGCCCACCACACAAAGTTATGTGGAGGCCAACTTTAAAGAAACCCAGTTGAACGACATTCGCGTTGGCCAAAAAGCCTTCATCACGGTTGATGCCTTCAAGGGCGAAAAGTTTGAAGGCAAAGTAATCAGCGTGTCGCCTGCATCAGGCGCTGAGTTTTCTCTGCTGCCGCCAGAAAATGCCACGGGCAATTTTACCAAAATTACCCAACGCTTCCCTGTAAAAGTGTCTTTGCCAGCAGAACTGGCCGCAAAAATTCGCCCGGGCCTTTCTGTCGTGGTTGAAGTTGATAGCCGCGACAAGGGCACCAACTAATGTCTGCCACTGCAACATTGCCCCAAGCGTCAGCGCAGGCCGAAACGGTTCCGGTGCGCCACATCATTGCGTTTTTCTTTATGGTGTTTGGCATGTTCATGGCGATTTTGGATATTCAAATCGTCTCATCATCTTTGGCTGAAATTCAGGCTGGCATTTCTGCCAGTGCCGATGAAATTTCGTGGGTTCAAACCAGCTATCTCATTGCTGAAGTGGTGATGATTCCACTGTCTGGCACGCTTACCCGTATTTTTTCCACACGCTGGTTGTTTGTGGGCTCTGCCGTAGGCTTTACAGTGATGAGCTTGGCTTGTGCGCTATCAAGTTCCATCGGCGAAATGATGGTGTGGCGCGCCCTTCAAGGCTTTCTGGGCGGCGCCATGATCCCCACGGTGTTTGCAACGTCTTTCACCATTTTCCCACCAAAGATGCGCAACATCATCTCGCCAATCATTGGCTTGATTGCAACAATGGCCCCAACAGTTGGCCCCACCATTGGCGGCTATCTCACTGAATTGTTTTCATGGCACTGGTTGTTTTTGGTCAATATCGTTCCGGGCATCGCTGTCAGTATTGGCGCTTGGGCCTTTATCGATTTTGACAAACCAAATTTTTCTCTTGTGAAAGGTTTCGATTGGGCGGGCTTGGCCTTGCTTGCAATTTTTCTAGGAACCTTAGAATATGTTTTGGAAGAAGGTGCCGCAGATGATTGGCTGAACAGCGAAGTTATCCGCAATCTTATGGGCGTTTGCGCCGTTTCAGGCGGGGTGTTTTTCTATCGCATGTTCACCAAACCAAATCCGCTGGTCGATTTCAGTGCTTTCAAAAACCGCAACTTCACTGCGGGCTGTTTGTTTTCTTTCACCATGGGCATCGGCCTTTATGGCCTTACCTATTTATACCCCGTGTATCTGGCCCGCATCCAACATTATTCAGCAATGATGATTGGCCAAACCATGTTTGTAACCGGCATTGCCATGTTTCTCACAGCGCCCATCGCCGGCAGGCTTTCAACCAAAGTTGATCCGCGCATTATGATTGGTGGTGGCTTCATTGGTTTTGCCATTGGCACTTGGCAGGCATCATCCATCAATACAGATTGGGCCTTCTGGGAATTGTTGATCCCGCAAATTTTGCGCGGCGTATCTCTGATGATGTGCATGGTCACCGTCACCAACATGGCGCTTGGCACTTTGCCGCCCATGCAATTGCGCGGCGCATCTGGCCTGTTCAACCTCACCCGCAATCTGGGTGGTGCTGTAGGTTTGGCTTTGATCAACACCACCATGAACCAGCGCTTTGATCTTCACTTAAAGCGCCTGCATGAATCGGTGAATTGGAGTTCCGATACCGCCGTTCAAACCTTAAACAATATGACAGGCGCCTTTTCGTCCATGGGCTCTAACGCGCCGCTTGTGGCTTTAAAACAGCTTTCAGGCTTGGTACGCAAACAAGCCATGACAATGGCCATCGCTGATATTTTCTTCCTGCTGACTATTGTGTTTTTGATGATTGTTTTAATGCTGCCGATCGTTGAAAAACCCAAGGTTGTGGGTGGTGCTGGTGGCGGGCACTAATTATGCGCCCGCCTCAGGCAAAATTAAATTAACCGGTAGCCTTTTTCTGAACATCTTCCGCTGGCGCATCGTCATCAAACCCTGCACCAGCTTTAATATCATTCAAAATCTTCGACAGGTCGTTGTTGGCGTGCCAACTTAAAAAGCCATTGTGCTTGGCAATGATTTCTTGCAGGGCCGCGCGAAACGCTGGCCCCAAGTCTTCGCGTTCCAAGGCATAAGCCACATTGGCTGATAGAAAACCAATTTTGTCACCACAGTCATAAGTCGTGCCATTAAACTTCAAACCATGGAATGCTTGGGTCTTGCTCAACGCAATCATCGCATCCGTAATTTGAATCTCGCCGCCCGAACCGGGCGTTACCTTTTCAATCTCATCAAAAATTTCGGGCTGCAAAATATAGCGGCCAGAAATAATTAAATTTGAAGGCGCATCTTCGCGCTTGGGTTTTTCCATCATGGCAGCAATATTGAAATGGTTGCCCTGCCAATCTTGAGGTGCCACAACGCCGTAACGATGCACCACATCCCATGTTGTCTCTTCAACAGCAATCACGTTGCCGCCACCGCGCTCATTATAAACATCAATCATTTGCGCCAAACAACCCGTCTCGCCTTTGATAATCATATCAGGCAGCAAAACGGCAAACGGCTCACGCCCCACCAAATGGCGGGCACACCAAACAGCGTGGCCCAAGCCCAAAGGTTCTTGCTGGCGCGTAAAGCTGGTTTGGCCAGCACCAGGTAAATCTTCTTCCAACATGGAAAGCTCAATTGATTTGCCACGTCGCCCCAAAGTTGATTCAAGCTCATATTGCTTATCAAAGTGATCTTCGATCACACCTTTGTTGCGGCCAGTTACAAACACCAAATGTTCAATGCCCGCTTCGCGCGCTTCATCGACAACAATTTGAATCAGTGGCCGATCAACCACGGTAAGCATTTCTTTTGGCATGGCTTTTGTGGCAGGTAAAAACCGAGTGCCTAATCCGGCAACAGGAAAAACGGCAGTGCGAATGGGTCTGGGCATTAACTTCACCTTAACTCTATAATCAGCGCCCCCGCTTTTGATAGTCTTCGCGTAAGGCAGTTTAAACTAGGTATTGGTTTAACGATACTAAATTAATGATTGGAGAATTTTATGACGGTTTTGGTTACGGGTGGTGCGGGTTACATTGGCAGTCATATGGTATTGGCGTTAACCGACGCTGGAGAAAATGTTGTTGTTCTTGATAATCTCACCACAGGCTTTGCCTGGGCCATCGCACCCCAAGCTAAATTGATTGAAGGCGACATTGCTGATGAAGCCTTGGTTGAACGCATTATTACTGAAAACAAGATTGATGCCGTCGTGCATTTTGCCGGTTCCATCGTGGTGCCGGATTCAGTGACAGATCCACTTGGCTATTATTTAAACAACACGGTTAAATCGCGCGCACTGATGGCCGCTGTTGTGAAAGCCAGTGTTAAAAATTTCATCTTTTCATCAACTGCCGCGGTTTATGGCAACCCGGAATCAATGCCCGTGTTTGAAACGGCAACGCCACTTCCCATCTCGCCCTATGGCACATCAAAACTGATGACTGAATTGATGCTGCGCGATTCACATTTTGCTTATGGTTTGAATTATATTGCCTTGCGTTATTTCAACGTGGCAGGTGCTGACCCGAAAGGCCGTTCCGGCCAATCAACACCCCGCGCCACCCATTTGATCAAGGTTGCCTGTCAAACCGTGTTGGGCCAACGCCCATCCATGGATGTGTTTGGCACAGATTACGACACGCCCGATGGCACGTGCTTGCGCGACTATATCCATGTGAGTGATCTGATCGCGGCCCATATGGATGCGCTGGCCTATTTGCGCAAAGGCGGTGCCAGCGGCATTTTCAATTGCGGCTATGGCAAAGGCTATTCCGTTTTAGAGGTGATTGCGGCAGTGGCTAAAGCCGCAGGTAAGCCCGTCAACCACAAGCTTTCGCCGCGCCGGCCGGGCGATCCGGCAGGCATAGTGGCTGGTGCTGATAAAGTGCGTGAAATTTTGGGCTGGAAGCCAAAACATGCAGACCTTGATTTCATCGTGGCATCGGCCTTGGCATGGGAAAACCATTTGGAACGCCGCAACGCAACTTAATAAAAAACCGCATCTCATCGTGGGGAATGAGATGCGGCATCAACGCGTTCAAACTGAAAATGTTAGAATGTTATTTTGAACGCAATGCGGTGTCTGGCGGGCCAGCACGACCGGCGGCAAGATCACCTCTAAGTTTAAACACCCACCACGCTGCGCCAACTGCCAACATGAACAATGTCATTTCTGCACCGGGGTGGCTTTCATCTGGCACAGAGAATGTTGTGATGACAACAATCGTCCATAAAACGCCCAGACCGATTGTTGGTAGAAGCCACGCACCCAGACCGAAAGCATCTACGGGAGCAGATGGAATGCGGTTATTGCGATGCGCAAGATAAGCCCCAACAAGCGTTAGGAAGTAAGTGCAATAGTAAGTTAACCCCACCATGGAATAGAGCGCGTTGACAAACCCGCCGCTGGCAAGGTTCATCGCGATTGCAACAATCGTCACAACGATAATTGCAGCCACTGGCGTTCCCGTCCGCTCACTAACCCCCATCAAAAGCTTAGAGCCAGGCAACATGTGATCACGCGACAAAGCATAAATCATCCGTGTGGCCACTGCCATATTAGCAATCAAGCAGGCAAAGATCGAAGCAAAAGCAACAACCAACATGGCTAGAGCACCGATATTGCCAAAGTGTGCCCGCACGATTCCGATCACGGGGTTTTCTGGTTGTGCCAGAAAGTCTTTTACTGGCCCGGGAATAGCCAAGGCCAGCAAAGCAAACATTGCAACACCACAAATACTGGATACGACAACTGCGCGGATCATGGCTTGTGAAGCAGCGCGGCGCGGATCAAGCGTTTCTTCTGCCAAATCAGCAGCACCTTCCCAGCCGAGCAAAACGTTAACAGGCAACAACATTGCAAGGGCAACCGTTGACAAAGACAAAGGCTGGCCGCTGGCTGGCGTTGTGTCAACCAACAGGCCAAAGCCTTGGCTGTTACCAAAGAAATAAAACACTCCCGCGATTAATGCCAACATCAGAATGGCTGAACCCGCAAGCTCAATAACCGCACCAATATCGTTCATTTTCGAGGCCACTTTAATTCCGAAAATGTTAATGGCACACACAACAAGTGTTGCCCCAATACTCAACGCTTGCACTTGTCCCTGTGTTGGGTTGGCCCAAATCTCTGGCGCAAAAACCGAGCCGATGGCAGAAGCCGTACCAGCCGTTCCTGCCATGAATGAGATCATCGCAATCCAACCTGTAAACCAGCCATAGCTCTTGTTCACCAATCGGCTCGACCATTGATAAGCATAGCCCGTGACAGGAATACGGGCCGATAAATGTGAATAAACCAACACAATGCACGAAACAAAAGGAATGACGAGAAACCATAGCAAAACGCCAAACCCACCCACGCGATTGAACGGATCAGCAAACAACGTCACAACACCTGTGTTGATCGACACCATCGAAAAGGCCAAGCAGAATGATGTAAACGGCCCCATCGTTCGGTGAAGTTTTTGGGCATAACCCATAGAGGCAAGATCAGTTTCGTCTCCTCTGGCAATTGAACCTATTGTAGTCATGGACGATCCTCCTCTATTTCACTCAACACCTTGTCCAAGACATCGAGAGATTTTTTTAATTGTTCTTCTGAAATATCAAGCGGTGGCTTGACCTTGATGAGGTTTCCCAAGCCTCGATATCGCGCTTCCCCAAAAATCACGCCGTGCTGAAGTCCACGACGATAAACTTCAGACGCTTCGTGCATAGCTGGCGTTTTCTTTTCCCGATCTGTGACCAACTCAATTGAAACCATCAAACCCGGGCAGCGCACATCACCAATCAACGGATGACGGGTTTGCATTTCTTTTAATCGCGTCGTTGCATATTCACCGTGTGCCTTCGCTTTCGCGCATAATCCATCGGCGATGATGGCATCAATGGTGGCAACAGCGGCAGCAAGAGAAACCGGGAAATGCCCAAATGTAAGGGCTTCTTCACCTTCATCAAACCATTTCAATTTTTCATCAGCCAAAATGCCGGCCAGCGGAAAACCCCCGGCAACACCTTTGCCGAAAGTCATAATGTCAGGTGTGACACCATAATAATCAGCCGCCCACATGGTGCCCATACGGCCAAATCCGGATTGGATTTCGTCGAAGATAAATAAGATACCATGGCGGGTGCAGATATCGCGAACACCCTTATAAAACGACAGCGGAAATTCATTATGCCCGCCATTGCCTTGAATAGGCTCCATCATAAAACCAGCAACTGGCCCATCAACACCTTTGGTGATGATATCTTCAATTAAGCCCAGACAAAGTTCGCTGTCTTGCTCGACTGTCAGCCCCTTGCGTGGCCGATAGGTATCGGGGTGTGGCGCCCGCGTAAAGCGCGGCTGCATAGGCAAAAATGGATTGTTGGCATGAGGCCAGCTGGCGGCCAATGTTGTGAGCGATCGACCGTGATAAGCATCTTGCAACACCATGAAATTGCGGGCATCAGGGCGGTTCTTGAACGCCAATTTAATGGCCATTTCCACCGCCAAACTGCCATGTAGGCAATAACCAATTTGATGAAGCGATCCTGGCGCAATGTCACGCAGCTTTTGATTGAGCACAATCAAAGGCAAAGAGTTAAAGTTTGGCCGTGCATGGGTAATTTGGTTGATTTGCGCAATCGCAGCTTCCGTCACTCGCGGGTCGTTGGCACCAAGATTGTTAGACCAAGCCATGGCCGTGCAATCAATATACTCATTGCCCTGGTCGTCCCAAACCAAAGAACCCTTGGCGCGCGTAAGTGTTATTTTCTCTGGTGAATTTTTACCAGCATGTGCGGTTTCCAATTTTGCATCCTTCCCCAATTGTGTCGAAATCTTGTCAGACGATAGGGAGGAAGGCTCTTGTATAGAAATACAAAGTTCGACATAAGTTATTCATGGAACTTATAACTGCGGATTTAAGGCAACTTCGCGCTTTTGCAGCAGTTGCGGCAGAACTGAATTTTGTGCGTGCAGCAGAAAGGCTGCATTTGTCACAACCTGCACTGTCGCAAACAATCAAAAATTTGGAACAACAATTGGGTTTGCAACTGCTCTATCGCAATACACGTAGCGTTCAGTTGACTGCCGCTGGCGCTCTCATCCTTGAAGATGTCCTTGATATTCTGAACCGTTACAAAAATTTTATCGGTCGCGCTCAAGATATTGCCAAAGGTCGGCGTGGCACTTTAAAAGTGGGCTATTTGATCGGGGCTGGCGTCGATCTAGTACCATCCATCATCCGAGCTTTTGGATCGCAGTTTCCAGACGTCAATATCATTCTTAAGGAGTATGATTTCTCTGCCCCCGAAGCTGGAATTTTAAATGGCATGGATGTTGCTGTTCTGCGACCACCAATTGAAGGCGATGGCATAGAACTTATTCCGTTGCTGGAGGAATCTTGCGTTGCCTGCTTGCCCGAAACGCACCGACTTGCGCAAAAAACCAGTGTGAGCATTTATGATCTTCTCGACGATCCTATAATCGCAGCCCCCGGCAAAGGCGTTTGGCGCGACTATTGGTTGGCAGGCGCATACCGCAAATCTGGCAGCCCCAATGTTGTCTATGAAGCCCCAACGTTTGAATCTGAATTTCAGGCCGTGGCTTCTGGCAAGGGCATTAGCATAACACCCATGGCAGCCAGCCGCTTTTATGCACGGCCGGGTTTGGCATTTCCCAAAATTAAAGACATGCCGCCTTGCCATGTAGCAATAGCATTGCCCAAAAAAGCCTCAGCTCTGGCACGCGAGTTTGCCCAAGTTGCCACAGCGCTATCGCAACATTATGTGGCTGATCGCTGAACTTGTTTTGGCTCTCACTTACCCTGCCAACTTGGTGGTCGGTTGCTTAATGTTTATTGCCATTGGCCGCCCGAAATAATAGCCTTGGGCCTCATCACACCCACGCAATTTCAAATCATTGAACTGTTCAAGTGTTTCAATGCCTTCAGCGATTGTGGATATGCCCAAATCTTCCGCCAACATCAGCACGGCTTTCACCACCGCAGCACTTTGTGGCCGCGTGGCCATTGCTTGGACAAAAGACCGATCTATTTTGATATTGTCAAAAGCAAAGCTGTGCAAATAGCCCAGCGAAGAATAGCCCGTGCCAAAATCATCAAGCCCAATGCGAACACCCAATGCTTTCAAATTTCCCAAGGTTGTAAACACCAATTCAGTTTGCTCAAGCAGCGCTGATTCAGTGACTTCCAGTTCAAGACGCCCAGGGCGCAACCCTGAATCGGCCAAGGCCTTTACAACGCTGGCCAGAAACTTGGGGCTTCTGATTTGCAAGGGCGAAAGATTAACCGAAATTCGCACATTGGCAGGCCACAACACGGCTTGCTTGCAAGCCTGATTGATCACCCACTCACCAATTTGAACAATCAAGCCCGTTTCCTCAGCAACCGGAATAAATTCTAACGGCGGCACCAAGCCACGCGTTGGATGTTGCCAGCGGATCAAAGCTTCATAGCCACAGATTTTCGTGTCGATGGTGGAAACGATGGGCTGATAATGCAGCACAAATTCACCCTCAAGCACAGCGCGCCGCAAATCTGTTTCAAGCATGCGCTTCTTTTGCATTTCAACATCCATCGAAACATTGAACACACAGGCAATGCCCTTGCCTTCATGTTTGGCGCGATACAGTGCCAGATCAACATGGCGCAGAATATCGGTGGTGGTATTGCCATCATGGCCCACCCGCGCAATGCCAACGCTGGCGCCGATGACCAACTTATTGCCCAGAATATTATAAGGCTGAGAAATTGCGTTGATTAATATTGCCGCATAATTTTCAATCGCCCCCTCTTGCTCGGGCGTGGTGCAAATCAGCAAAAATTCATCGCCGCCCATGCGGCTTACAATATCAGAAGGCTTCAACACAGATTGCATGTGCCGGGCCACAGCAACCAGCAACCGATCACCAATTTGATGGCCATAAGTGTCATTAACAGCCTTGAACCCATCAAGATCAATGCTCATCACAATGCGTTCGGTGGGGTGTGTGGCATTTTCCACCAAAGCCCGATCAAGCCTGTCTTTAATAAACAACCGGTTGGGAAGCCCTGTGAGAGAATCATGAAACGCCAGAAAATTCACGCGGTTTTGCGAAAGCATGGCTTCAGTAATATTCGATACCACACCACGCCACGAGCCCACTGTTCCAGCCACCGGCCTTGCCGAAAACTTGCAATAAACTTCGGCAGTGCCTTTACCAAAATTCACAATCACTTCGCTGAAGGGCTGTTGGTCTGAAAGCGCTTTCAAAAGCATGGCAACCGTTTCGTGCTGTTCTTTTGTAACAATGCGCGATTGAATTATGCCAAGTAATGAAAGCTTCTCGGTTTCAGCCTTTTCAAAACCAAAACTTTGTTCAAAGCGCTCTTTGCCACGTATGATCTTGTGATCAGATCCAATTTCCCACAACCAATCCGAAGCACCCTCTTCAAAATCTTTCAGAACAATGCCCATAAATTCGTTCTGATCTTTCAGCTGCGCTTCGCTTTCAACATGCGATCGCAAGACTTGGGTGTTGAGCAATGTTGAAACACACAAGAAACATAAATAAAGCGTGATGGCGACAATCAGGTATCCAAGAATGGGCGTTGCCATGGCAATGAATGTGGCCATAGCGCCTATGTAAAGAACTGCAAGATAGGCGAATGCCGCGCGCGGCAACGTGCTGTAAGCAAAGTTACCACCACAAAACATGCCAGCCAGTGTCCAGCCCAGCGCCATTTGATTGGTGGCACTGGCGTGGGGCATAAGCATTAAAAACCCAAAGGCCCAATGGCCCGCGCGCAAGCCCGCCATCAGCGAAATGGCGTTGGCCACCCTTTCAAGATTGTGCGCAGACCACACTTTAAGCCTGGCTTTATAGGCCCCAACAATGCCCACGGCCGAAAGCAAAATACCCACACCAGCCCAAACCAAAACGTCGCGGCGCAGGCCGTCAGAGCTGAACAGCAGCGAAACCGCGACGATCACTAAAATATTGATGGCCATCACAATCGGCCCAACGCACTGAATGGCCGAAATCTGGTCGGGGTAAATTGCCTTGGCGCTGAACAATTGCGCGTGTCTCACCACCCGATTGACCCCAGATTCCATCTTATGTTCCCCCCGAATTTTGCGTTGCTTTTGCACGCCACTACAACTCTGGGGTAGTGCTAAAGAGTAAAGCGGAATTTAAGTGCGCCCTTCTGAGGCCATATTCAGGGCTGAATCGCTATGGTTGGTTAATGTGGACTTTACAGACGAGGCTGCCCGAAGATTTCCTTAATTATAACTTCACTGCTAAGTTCAATCGATTCTGGTCTGGAGCGAAAATGCGAAAATTGGTGTTTGGTTTATTATTGGCGGCAACAATGACAGGGCAAGCCAACGCAAGCCCAAAATTTGAAGCGTTCATTCAATCCCTTTGGCCGCGCGTTCATGCGGCAGGTGTTTCACGCACGCTTTTTGACCAAGCCTTTGCTGGCATCACCGACCCCGACCCCGTTGTCATCAAGCTGGCGCAAAACCAGCCAGAGTTCAATTCCACCACCAACGAATATATCGACAAGGCCGTCACCCAAATTCGCATTGATACCGGCCGCGCCATGTTGAAGCAAAATGCGGCGCTGCTTGCCGCCATTCAAGATAAGTATGGCGTGGATAAACGCGTGTTGTTGGGAATTTGGGGTGTTGAATCCAATTTCGGCAAAGACATGGGCTCGATGAGCGTGATGCGCTGCCTTGCAACGCTGATGTTTGAAGGCAACAAGAAAAAATATGCCGGCGAACAGTTGATCGCTGCTTTTACCATTTTAAAGCGTGGCATCAGGCCACCTGATCACTTTCTAGGGTCTTGGGCAGGCGCTTTGGGCCACACCCAATTTATCCCCACCACTTACCTCTCGTCAGCTGCCGATTGGAACGGTGACGGCAAGAAAGATATTTGGGGATCAAAAGAAGATGCGCTGGCATCAACTGCAAATTATTTAAAAGAATCGGGTTGGAAGGCCGACAGGCCTTGGGGTTGGGAAGTAAAACTGCCTGATGGTTTTGATCGTGGCCTTATTGGGCGCGCACATTGGAAGCCTGTTGCTGAATGGACAAAACTTGGCATCAAGCCTGCCATTGGCGATGCGTTTTCATCAAATGCACCGGCTTTTGTCATGATCCCGCAAGGCATGGATGGGCCAGTGTTTTTAGTAACCCAAAATTTCCTTTCCCTGCTTGCCTATAATTATTCGCATGCTTACGCATTGGCTGTGGCCCACTTGGGCGACAGAATTGCCGGTGGCCCCACCATTCAAGCCAGCTGGCCGCCGCAAAAAACCGATTTAAGCTTCAAACAACGGGTGGAATTACAGCGCCTTCTCACCACCCGTGGTTTTGACACCAGCGGGGCTGATGGCCGTTTTGGTGCCAAAACTTATGAAGCGGTTTTAAGCTTTCAGAAAAAAGTGGGTATGCCGCTTGATGGTTTTCCAAGCCTGAAGGTGCTTGAGCGTTTGCGCGCCAAGGGCTAGACTTTAAACCATGCGTAATTTTTTCTTTGCCTCAGTGTTGTTGATCGCGCCTGCCTTTGCACAAGATCAAACACCAGCCGTGGGCAGCCAAGCCACTGATCAATTGCAACAGCTTTCGCAATCCATCAGCGATGGCAAACGCATTTTGGTAATTGGCGATCAAATGGCGGGCGGCATGGGCGCTGGCATGACCCGCATGGCTGAAAATGATGCCACCATTCAAGTTGCCAATCGCTTTAATGAATCTTCAGGCTTGGTGCGGCCCGAAATTTATGATTGGGCAGCAGCCATTCCTAAAATGGCTGAAGGCAAAGATTTCACCACAGCCTTTGTCTTAATGGGCCTGAACGACAGGCGCGACATGCGCAATGGCGACCAAGTGTTGAAATTCAATTCACCAGAATGGATAGCGGCTTATAAGCAGCGGGTTGATAGCGTGATTGATGCGCTGTTGGCCCAACACATCCAAGTGTTTTGGGTGGGTGAACCACCGATGGGCGATCCGGCGTTGGACGCTGATATGCAAGCGTTGTCGTCTTATCAAAAAGAACGAGCCACAGCCAAAGGTGCCGTGTTCGTTGATCTTAGAGCACCACTTTTAGGCCCGGATGGCCAGTATACCGAACGCGGCGTTGATGACACCGGCACAGATCGGCGTTTGCGCGAAAGCGACGGCGTAACCTTTTTTAAACAGGGCAACAATCGCTTGGGACAAATCGCCTTAGCAGCTTTGCAAAGTGGTGCAGCAGCCCCAGTGGTTGCACCAACCGCAACGCCAGCCCCTGTGGCCGCAGTGGATACCAGCCAAAGCCCCATTTTCGGCCAACAAGATGCCAATGGCAGCAGCATCACCAAAAGTGGCACAGACTTAATGGCCGCCGTGGCTGTCGATTCTGCTTTAAAACAAGCTGATCAATCCAGCAGCATTGGCATTGGTGCCGCACACGGCAGCAACGCCGAAACACTGTTCACAACGGGCTTGGCAGCGCCTGCTCCATCTGGCCGGTTTGATGATTTCACCGCAACGGGCAATTAAGCCCCACACACTTTAAGCCACGGCACTTTTGCCAAAGCTCACTTGGCGGCGAGAGCGATAATGCGCCCGAACAGCATCGCCGAACGCATTGAAAAGCTTAACTGAATCGGGGTTTTCGGCAGCTTTGAATTCAGGGTGCCATTGGGTGCCAAAGGCAAACCCTGTGGCACCCTTCACCGACACAGCTTCAACTATTCCATCAGGTGCCACAGCTTCTACATTAAGCCCTTCGCCCAACACTTTAATGCCTTGGCGGTGGATCGAATTCACTTGTGTTTCACTTTTGCCAATCATGCGTTCCAACATTCCGCCCTTGGTAATGGCAACGCTGTGGGCCGCCGCATAGCGCACGTTAATATCATCAGATGGCGTGGCCCGGTGGTCAAGCCGGCCCGGCCCACGTTGCAATTCAGTTTCAAGCGAGCCGCCCATCACCACGTTCAGCTCTTGAAAACCGCGGCAAATGCAAAACAGCGGAATGCCTTTATCAATCACAGCGCGGATCACCTTCAACGTGGTATCATCGCGCCGGTGATCATAGGGCTCATGGTCCACCGAAGCCTTTTCGCCATAATGCGGCGGGTGAACGTTTGAAACTGCGCCTGTCATCAACACGCCGTCAAAATGTTCCAACAGCGCATCAAGATTGAGAATGTCGATCATCGACGGAATCATCACCGGCAAAACATGGGAAACTTCAGCCAAGGCGCGCACATATTTGTCGCCCAGCGAATGAAACAGAAATCCATGATTTTCATAAGTATCAGCGGGAAGACCAACGAGCGGAAGGGGGTTTGTCATTCTTATCCAATCAAATGCGGCAACGCCATTTTCCACACTATGCCAAGTGCAGCTGATAAAGCCAAGGTCTTCACCATGCCCATGTGGAAACGCAGCAATGCAAAGCCTGCAACAATGGCCAATACCAAGGCTGCGCCATCAAAGCCTGAAAGATTGGGCCACCACATTGGCACCCACCCATGAAGCCGTTGCACATCGCCAAGCAAAACATGTAAGCCAAACCACAGCGACAAATTTAGGATTACACCAACAACAGCGGCCGTAATTTTTGCCAAGGCAGAACTGATTTGCGCATTGCCTTGCAAATATTCAACATAGGGCGCACCCACAAAAATCCACAAAAAGCAGGGCACAAATGTCATCCATAAAAAGATGGCACCACCCAGAAAGCCTGAAAACAAATCGCCTTGGGCATGGTTGCCAGCAAGAAAGCCCACAAATTGCCCAACTAAAATTAAAGGCCCCGGCGTGGTTTCCGCAAGCCCTAATCCATCCATCATTTGCGGTGCTGTTAACCAGTGATGCGCTTCAACCACATCTTGGCCCATATATGACAAAACCGCATAGGCGCCACCAAAAGTTACAATCGAAAGCTTGGAAAAAAACCACGCCAATTGTGAATAAACATGGCCCCGCCCAAAGATGCTGAAAATTGCCAAAAGTGGGGCAAACCAAATCACCAGCCAAGCGCCAAGTCTTTTGAACGTGTCTGTCGTTGATGGCAATTGTGCAGGCACAACGGCATGAACATTGCTTTTACCAGACCAGAAAAAACCAAACACACCAGCCGCTGCCACCACCAGTGGAAACGGCAAGGCAAAACAAAACAGCGCCACAAAGGCCAAGGCCGCTATCACATAATCAAGCTGGCCTTTGAGGGCACGTTTTGAAACGCGCAACAACGCCTCAATCACCACAACCAACACTGCTGATTTCACGCCCCAAAACAAAGCTTCCACAACAGGCAATTTGCCAAACAGCACATAAAGTGTGGACAATGCATAAAGCGTAATTGCACCGGGCAACACAAACAACAAGCCAGCCACAAGGCCGCCTTTCAGGCCATGCAATTTCCAGCCGATATATGTGGCAAGCTGCATGGCCTCTGGCCCGGGCAGCAACATGCAAAAATTCAAGGCACTCAGAAATTCCTTGTCCGAAATCAACTGGCGTTGATCAATCACTTCCTTGTGCAGCATGGCAATTTGCCCAGCAGGCCCGCCAAAAGACAATAGCCCAACGCGCAGCCACATTTTGCGCGCGTCTGAAAAACTGATCATCCAATCTGTCTTGCAATATGGCCCAATGTTTGGGCGGCAATTCGTGCGGCGGTAAAAGAGGCAATACCGTGGGGATCTTTTTTTGGCACAAATTCCACCATTGAAAACCCGGCAATGCGCGCCTTGGCCGCAACACCGGCAATCAATTGCGTAACGTGATGAAAGCTTAACCCGCCCGGCGTGGGATAAGACACAGCCGGCATGATTGAAGAGTCTAACCCATCAAGATCAAGCGTAATCAAACATTGTGATTGCGGCTCAATTTGTTGCAACACCGATGCAATGCCGTGGTTTAAAATCTCTTTGGCCGGAATAATTCTCGCACCCCAATCATGGGCAAATTTTACATCGTCTTCGCGTGCACTGCCAATGCCACGGGCACCCACTTGCACCATGCGCCACACATGGGCCTGTTCAGAGGCACGCCGCATCGTGGATGAAAAACCCAAGCGCTCACCCAAGCGTTCATCGCGCCAATCAATATGCGCATCAATTTGTAAAACCGTAATCGGTGGCCCGCCGGAAAATGCCGCAATAAACGGAATGGGCACAGAATCATCGCCGCCGAACATGATGGGAACGGCCCCTTGTTCCAAAATTTTACGGGTTTGATCTTCAATCTTTTTTCGATTGCCCTTGCCATCATGGGGCTTGGTTGCAAGATTGCCCAAATCAACGGCACGAAAATTTGGGTTGGGCAACAAAGGCCCGTCAACATCAAAATCCCAATGTGAAATCCAATCGGCATCAGCCGCCAATGCTTGGCGATAAGCATTGGCCGCGGGTGCATAAATTTTGTTGTCGATGCCACGATAGGGCGTGCCGTGGCCCGCACCAAACACGGCGGCATGAGATCCTTTCAGATCTTTTGAAAATCGTGTTCCAAAAAACGGTGGCTTTGGTTGAATGCTGCGCATAGCCCTGTTTAGCAAGCCAATCCCTTATGCCGCAACCACTTGTGCGGAACCTTGTTTTTTGGCCTTGGACCAGCTGATGCGAGAAGCGGGCAACAACAGCCGGGCATCGGTTCCCACGCCTAGTTCACCATTCAAAGTAAGATCGCCGCCATGAATGCGCGCAATTTTTCGTGCAATGGCCAAGCCCAAACCAATGCCGCCAAAGCGCCGCGTCATACCATTTTCAACTTGCACAAAAGGCTCAAACACCCGTTCGGCATCTTCCTTGGAAATGCCAATTCCAGCATCACGAACCGACACAATAAGATCGCCATTGCTGGCGCGTGTCATATCAATATTAACAATGCCACCAGCTGGCGAAAATTTAATGGCATTGGTGATCAGATTGATGATGACTTGTTTTAGTCGTGTAAGGTCACTCATCACCTGCACATCTTCCATCACATGGGCAATCAACGATACGTTGGAGCCAATGGCCTGATCACGCAAGATCTTCACCACAACTTCAATCAATTCTGCTGCATCATTGAACTGTTCGTCCAAATGGATAGCACCGCGTTCCATGCGGGTGGCATCAAGCACATCGTTGATCAGGCCTTGTAAATGCTTCGCACTTTCCAAAATTGTTCCCAAATATTCGCGCCTTGCCGCCATGGGCAGGCTTTCGCCTTGGCCTGCACTTAACACCTCGCTAAAGCCCACAATGGCATTGATGGGCGTGCGCAACTCGTGGCTGATAACGGCCAGGAATTGCGATTTGGCAGTGTTGGCCCGCTCTGCTTCTTCTCTTGCGTGTTGAATTTGCAGGGTTTGCAGCTTGTGCAAAGTGACATCGCGACCAACACCGCGAAAGCCCATAAATTCTTGGCCATCAAAAAGCGCCTTGGCGCTGATTTCCCAGTGCCAAACTTTTCCATCAAATTCTGAGCGCGTCTCAAAATTCAAAATGGGCTGGCCAAGCAGCAAAGCTTCATCAAAATTACATTCAGCCGGAAGATGCAAAATTGATGAAAGCGATTGGCCGCGCAAAATTTCTAGTGGTATGTTTAAAATTTGGCTCAACCGGGCCGAGGCATAAACCAATTTACCATCTTTGTCGGTTTCCCATAACCAATCGCCCACGCCGGTTTCAAATTCATTGAGCAAAAGTTTGATCACTTCAGCATCGCGGGTGCGATTTTCGTCAAAACCACATTGCTGAATAAAATTGCGGTGCAGCGCTAACACAACGCCGCATGTTGTTCCCACCAACAACAAACCAAAAATGGCAAATTCAAAAGGTGCGCCATCAACCAATCGCGCCATCGAAATTACTATGGCACCCAAAACCAACGCAGCAAAAAGCATCGCAGATGTGGGCAGCCGAACGGCGCAAAGCAAAACCACACTCACCACCACCATCACAAATGGATAAACCACCAAGTTGGTTTGCAAGCTTAAATAATGTGCAAAGACCAATGGTTCACAAGCCCACAGAATGCCCAACGTGGCAGTGAGCAACGGCGCCAATTTTAAGATGCGTCTGGCCTTAGCAAAATTAACCCCAACATGTTCGAGGTTGAAATACAAACTGCCTAAAACCACAGTCAGGCACATATTGGCCAGCACCCAAGCCAACAACATTGCGGGCGGCACAGCGGCCACAAGAATTTTTCCCATGGCCAGCGTGGCGCAAAATTGGAACAGCGCCAAAGTTGGCAAAGCCGTGCGCGTTTCTTCGACCTGACGGCGAACAATTTCAGCACCATCGATGGGGAATAAATATGTTTGAAAACGCGACAAATTGAGCAACCAACTGCTGCCAACCCGCGTAAACTGTTGCAAAATGCCCAAAGGCGACCCCATGCCCGAATCACATTATTAGTGGCTGCGAGTGTCTGCGACTTTGCCTTATGGGTAAAGGATAAAGCGTTAGAATGAAGTGAGATTGAAATGAACCTGCTCCCCGGCCACCCGCCCATTATGCCCCGCAAGGTTGGCCTTTTAGTGTTGAACCTCGGCACGCCAGAGGCGACTGATTTCTGGTCGATGCGGCGATACCTCAAAGAATTTTTAAGCGACAAGCGGGTGATTGAATTGAACCGCGCCTTGTGGTGGCCAATTTTAAATTTGATCATTTTGAATATTCGGCCACAAAAATCAGGCCATGCCTATGCCCAGATTTGGAACACTGAAAAAAATGAATCGCCGCTGAAAACCTTCACCCGCGCCCAAGCCGAAAAAATGGCAATGGTGCTGGGCAGCGACAAACTGGTGGTGGATTGGGCCATGCGTTATGGCAAGCCATCGATTGCAGAAAAAATAATGGCGCTGAAAGAACAAGGCTGTGACAAGATTGTTTTGTTTCCGCTCTATCCCCAATATTCAGCGGCCACCACGGCAACCGCATTAGACAAAGCCTATGAGGTTTTGCAGAAAATTCGTTGGCAACCTGCAATCCGCACCGTGCCACCGTATTTTGACAGCCCCGCCTATATTGATGCCATTGCCGGCTCGATCAAAACCTATATGAAAACTTTAAAATGGAAACCTGATCGCATATTATTAGCCTTTCACGGCTTGCCGCGCGAATACCTCGATCGAGGCGACCCCTATCATTGCCACTGCCAAAAAACCGCAAGGTTGGTTCGTGAGAAATTGGGCCTTTCGGCCGATTTTGCCCAGGTTGTTTTTCAATCGCGCTTTGGCAAGGCCGAATGGCTGAAGCCCTATGCCCAAGACACCGTGGAAGGTTTGCCCGCACAAGGTGTGAAAAACCTTTTGATGATATCGCCAGGCTTTTCATCAGATTGCGTTGAAACCTTGGAGGAACTGGCCATCGGCCTGAAAGAAACCTTTGAAGATGCCGGCGGCGAACACTTTGCCGTTGTGCCCTGCCTGAATGACAGCCAAGCTTCGATTAAAATGTTGTCGCAGCTGGCAAAAAGCGAACTGGCCAACTGGATTTAGAAAAATAATTTCCTAAAGTCTTGAAATCGACACATTGAATTCCTATATGGCCAATGTGCAACAAAAGGAGCGGGTCTATGTTTGAAGGTGCAGGCGTTTTAGTTTTGGTGGTTTTGGCCGTTGTGGTTTTTTATCTGCTGCGCGCCATCCGCATGGTGCCGCAAGGTTATAACTATACCGTTGAACGGTTTGGCAAATATACCAGAACACTGAACCCGGGCTTAGGCCTGATCACCCCATTTATTGACCGCGTTGGCCAAAAGCAAAATATGATGGAGCGGGTTTTGCCCGTGCCCAGCCAAGAGGTGATCACAAGAGACAACGCCATGGTAACCGTAGACGGCGTGGCGTTTTATCAAGTGATGGATGCGGCCAAAGCATCCTATGAAGTGAACAATCTCGAAAACGCCATTTTGAATATGGTGATGACACAAATTCGAACGGTGATGGGCTCGATGGAGCTTGATCACCTGTTGTCGCAGCGCGATGAGATCAACCAGAAACTTCTGGGCACCGTTGACCAAGCCACCATTGGCTGGGGCGTTAAAACCACCCGCATTGAAATTAAAGACATCAGCCCACCGCGTGATTTGATTGAAAGCATGGGCCGCCAGATGAAGGCTGAACGTGATAAGCGCGCCGCCATTTTGGAAGCGGAAGGCATGCGCGCCGCTGCCATTTTGAAAGCTGAAGGCGGCAAACAATCTATTATGCTGGAAGCCGAAGGCCGCAAGGAAGCAGCCTTCCGCGATGCTGAAGCTCGCGAACGCAGCGCTGAAGCCGAAGCCAAGGCCACCCAGATGGTGAGCGACGCCATCTCCAAGGGCAATGTTCAGGCTATCAACTATTTCGTGGCCAATAATTATGTCAAAGCGCTGGAAAGTTTGGCCAACTCTCCCAACCAGAAAATCTTGATGATGCCGCTTGATGCCACGTCAATCTTGGGCTCAATCGGCGGCATTGCTGAAATTGCCAAGGAAGCCTTTGGCAGCGGGCCAACCGGACAAGCCGCGGTAACCGCTGCCAAGAAACCGAGTGTGCCACGCGGATCTTAACGGAGAGCAACCTATGAACACCCTGGTCCCAATTTTCGGAACTTACTTCTGGTGGATTCTTGCTGGCGTTTTGCTGCTGGCTGAATTAGCCCAACCTGGCTTTTTCATGATCTGGCTTGCCGCCGCCGCCGCCCTCACTGCCCTTGTTGCATCAATTTTCCATTTGGAATGGACAGCCGAAGCCCTCACCTTCGCGGCCTTGGCCGTTCTCTGCGTGGCCGCGTCTTGGCGTTTTGTCAGCAAATCATGGGCCGTTAAATCTGATAGCCCCCACCTTAATCAACGCCAAGCAGGCTTGGTGGGGCGCAGCTTTATTTTGGAAAAGGCCATCATAAACGGCAGCGGCAAAATTAAGTTTGAAGACACATTGTGGGATGTGGAGGGCGAAGACGCCGCCGCCGGCACGCGCGTTAAAGTGACGGGCGTGGATGGTATGAGATTGCGGGTGAAGGGCGCTTAATTTTTTAAACCCAAACAAGACCTTGACGAAGGTTGCAAAGCGATGGCTGCAGACAAATTGCGTGAGTCAGAATCCACAGAGAGGATTGTCGGCATTCGATTGAAAATCCCATGGGACCACGGTAGCTTTTTGAAAACTGAAATCATCGAACCAAGCCTTGGCCGATCACATGATTGCTGCGGATAAGTGCTGGTTGAAAAACAAAATCGGTGGGACGTCAAAAGCCAATCATGCAACAGTTGAAGATGAAGTTCGCGTGTATCTTGGTCTGGCAATGTGAAGTAGCCAACAGAGATGCAAAATTGCCCCCATACTTCATTGACTGCAATTAGGAAAAACAACCGTGAAATTTGTCTTGACCTATAAGGGAGAACTCCCAGCAAGGAGTAGAGGCGTGAAAGACCTGAAACACGCGATACGGAAGCATTTCCACCCACAACTCAAAAATCTGTGGCAACAAATTCCCCTTAACTCATGCAAGGCAAATTTAATCGATCGATTCGATGGCAAACTTGGAGAAATGCAACTTTCAAAGACCTTAGGCAATTTTCGATTTGCGCCGCTAGTCTCGTCGTTGCAAGGTTGGGATTTAGTTGCGAAACTCGACATCCTGTTTTTACGGCCTTCTCAACCTGGCGACCTGATCAAAAATGGTGGAGATCTGGATAACCGGATTAAGATACTTGTCGATAGCCTGAAGATTCCAAGTCGCGATGACTTGCCTCCGAACGCGGATCCAGATGATACCGAAACACCATTTTATGTCCTCCTTGAAGACGATGCGCTTGTCGTTGGGCTAGGCATTGAAACAGAAACACTCCTTCAATCAGAAACTTCCACCGCCCGTGCATATGTTGAATTGATTATTCGCGTTGAAGTAGTGCCGAGGACAGCATCCTTGGAGAATTTAATTATTTAAAGCCGGATGTTATCTCAACTCCGAAATTATGCTCCAAACAGTTAGCTTACACCAACTCTGCCACTTGGCCCAAGCTGGTGACACTTGCGGCCAGTTTTCCGGGCAATCTTTCTGTCGCACCCGCTGTTCTCATTACTCTTACCGCTTGAAAGCCAAACTGGGCGGCAGCGTGGGCATCCCAACCATTGGCTGAAACAAAGCACACCGAAGGCGCATCGGCGATGTGAAGCTTTTGCATGGCCAAGCGATAAACCCGGCGGCTGGGTTTGAAGATGCCCACATCTTCCACCGAAATTACGTGTTCGAAGGTTTTATCCAAGCCAACATGGCGCAAGGCTGCATCAAGCATAGACGGGCTGCCGTTGGATAAAATTGCCAAACGTTTGCCTTTGGCCCGCAAGGCTTGAAGCGCGGGCGCCACATCAGCGAACAGATCAAGCTTTAACATGCCTGTCATCAATTCATCAGCAAGGCCCGCTTCGTTCACGCCAAAGCTTTCCAACGTAAAATCCAACGCCTCGCGCGTCACATGCCAAAAATCAGCGTGAACCCCAATCAGGCTGCGCACCCACGTATATTCCAACTGTTTGGTGCGCCACAGCTTGGCCACGTCTGATGCCTTGTCGCCCAGTGATGATGAAAGCTTCATCACCGGTGATGCTACATCAAACAGCGTGCCATAAGCGTCAAACACACAGGCTTGAATGCCTTCAAGTTTTTTGAAAAGGGCTTCCGTCATTTTTTAACGTTAGCGCGAAGTGTATTTTCAAAACAGCCCAAGCACAGACTTATCAACCAATCGATGCAAGGCCGGGAAAATGTTCGATCAACCAATAGCTCACCACCTGCATCCAGCCTGTGAGGAACATCACACCCGTTACAACCAACAAAGCGCCCATGGCCTTTTCAACCATGCCCAATTTGGATTTGAATTTTGTAAAAAATTGCATGAACACATTGATGCTGGCCGCCGCAATCAAGAACGGAATGCCAAGACCCAACGAATAAACACTCAGCAATGCGGCCCCCTTGGTTACACTTTCTGTTGAAGCCGCCAGCGACAGAATCGCTGCCAACACAGGGCCAATGCAGGGCGTCCACCCAAAGGCGAAAGCCAAGCCAATGGCATAAGCGCCCACCAGGCCCACGGGCTTTGCTTCTTGTTGGTAGCGTTTTTCAAACGACAGAAAACCCAGTTTGAAGACACCCAGAAAATTCAATCCCATGATGATGATGAACACACCGGCAATTTTGGCCAACAGCGGCAATTCATTGCGCAAGATTTGGCCAATATAAGAAGCCGTGGCACCAAGGCCCACAAACACCGTTGTAAAGCCCAAAACAAAGGCCAGCGCGGCCAGCATAACATCGCGGCTGCTGTTTGTGCCTTTTTTCAAATCATCCAGCGACACGCCGCTGATGAACACCAAGTATGGCGGCACCAATGGCAACACACACGGACTTAAAAACGAAAATACGCCCGCAACCAATGCAGCGCCCCAACCGATATCTAATGCCATTATATGCTCACCTTCTGAGCGGAGATACGTTGGCTGGGGCGGGAGGGATCGAACCTCCGAATGCCGGAATCAAAATCCGGTGCCTTACCGCTTGGCGACGCCCCAACAGCTACAACGCGACCGCTCTATAGACAGCAAAACCACGAATGGCAATCACTTGCATCTGATATTTAATTGAGACCAAAGAGCGCAAGCAACACGAACGCGTGAGTTGTGTTCAGTTTACTTCTTCACACCGTTCCAAGTGGCACAAAGGCCAAGGCCTGCCACAACTGCTTTGATGATGTCTCCGGGAATGAAAGGAATGAAGCCCCAATTCAATGCGGCCTGTGTTGCGGCATTAAAATCCATGCCTTGGGTTTTCGCAGCCCACACGCCAAGCCACAAAAGGCCTGGCACATAAAGCACAGCAGCGCCAAACAATGATGCAATGATCATGCGCGCAAAACTGTTAATCCAGCCCGATTGGGCGAGATAGCCAACCAATGCCGCGGCCATGATGAAACCAACAACATAGCCCATAGAGCCTGATGGAAACAGATAATCTAATTTAGAATCAAAAATGCCGTGCTTGCCGCCAGCAAAAAATGGCAACCCAACCGCACCTTCCACA
>JAYUHQ010000001.1:0-19783 GCA_043766895.1 Aestuariivirga sp. | reverse complement strand
GCATTTTTTAAACGCTATTTGATTGAACAGTTAACTTATCTGGTGCGCGATTATGCCGCCACCGTTGAAGTTTTAGATTCGACCCAAGAGATCCCCTACCCTTATGTTTTGCAAACCGGCAATGATTTGGGTGGTGAAGGTGTGACTGCGGCTGAGCTGGCATTGCATTTTCCCATTCCGAAACTTGCTTTGGTGGGCGATGAAATTGCTGATGGCCTGTGGACGCCAACCAGAAAGGGCGAAGACTTGCCGCTTTCAATGTTTGATGCGGTTCGTGTTGATTATTCATTAAAGCGCCTGCAACATTATTCGGGAACGCATTGGAAAAATTTTCAACCTTGGATTCTACTGACGAATTATCATCGCTATGTCGACCAGTTTATTCGGTGGGCCATTGTTCAGCTTTCATCGGATGAAGGATATGAAGCGCTTTATTTGCCTGGCGGGGCAAAAATTACCCAAGAACATTCTGCTGAAGAAGTGGCGGTGATTCTGGATAAAAGCCCGTGGCACAAATTTCAAATGCCCGCTTATCATTTGGCCCGCAAAGATGGAGTTGGCGGAATAACGCTGGTGAACATTGGGGTTGGGCCTTCCAACGCCAAAAACATGACAGACCATTTGGCAGTGCTTCGGCCAAGCTGTTGGTTGATGATTGGCCATTGCGGCGGGCTTCGGCAATCGCAGCGTATTGGTGATTATGTTTTGGCCCACGCTTATATGCGGCGCGACCATATCTTGGACGATATTGTTCCGCCTGAAATTCCCATTCCAGCTTTGGCAGAAGTTCAGGTTGCCATGCAACAGGCGGCAGCGGAAGTAACTGGAGAGACCGGCGAAGCATTAAAAGCGCGGCTGCGCACCGGCACAGTTTTAACCCATGATGATCGCAATTGGGAATTGCGGTGGACGCTTGAACGAAAGCGCATCAATCTTTCACGTGCCATTGCCATTGATATGGAATCTGGCACCTTAGCAGCGCAGGGCTATCGTTTCCGCGTGCCTTATGGAACGCTGCTTTGTGTTTCCGACAAGCCCTTGCATGGCGAAATTAAACTGCCGGGCGCTGCCAATGCGTTTTATGATCGCGCCGTGGGTGAGCATTTGATGATTGGCATTGCCGCTGTTGAAAAATTGCGCGGCATTAAAGGCAGTCTGCATTCACGCAAATTGCGAAGCTTTGACGAGCCTCCGTTTCGTTAAAATCCGGTCATATTAGCGCCACATTTATTTCCTATCATGGGATTATGATGAAAGGATATTTCATGTTTAAATTTGCTTTGGGTGCTTTAACGGCACTGACCTTATTTGCAGTTCAACCCGCGTTTGCTGACGGAGCCCACCCCATGCGAACCATTTCAATTTCGGGCCATGGCGAAGTGAAAACTGTGCCCGATATGGCAATTGTAACCTTGGGCACGTTGAGCCAAGCCGACACCGCCAAAGCAGCACTGGATGAAAATAGCAAAAATATGGAAAACCTGTTTGCCATGTTGAAGGCGGCGGGCATTGCTGAAAAAGATATGCAAACTTCAAACTTTTCCGTTGGGCCGCGCTATGATTATGGCAACAACAATGGCCAAGCCCCAAAGCTTGTGGGCTATGACGTATCCAATAATGTTACGGTGATTGTGCATAAAATTGCTGATCTTGGCAGCGTGTTGGATAAGGCCGTGAGTGCTGGTTCAAATCAGATTAACGGCATTGCGTTTTCAGTGGCTGACCAACAAGCTTCGCAAGACAAGGCGCGGGAATTGGCCGTGAAAGATGCTTTACGCAAAGCCCAGTTGATGGCCGGTGCTGCCAATGTGCATTTGGGCGATGTGATGCAAATTTCAGAATCTGGTTCTTATGCGCCGCAACCTGTGCCGATGCGCGCCATGGCGATGGACGCGGCGGCAAAATCTGTGCCTGTTGCGGCAGGTGAAGTTGGCATAGGTGCTGATGTGAGTGTGGTGTGGGAATTGAAGTGAAGGAAGGGAAGCCCCCCTTCCGCCCGTTGGGCACCTCCCCCAGCAAAGCTGAAGGAGGGCGATTACTTTACGCTCCCCCAACTTGTTGGGGAGCTGTCCGAAGGGCGGATGAGGTTTCTACCCCCGCACCATCACACTGGCAAAGAAGCCATCAGTGTCATGATCGAGCGGAGTGAGTTGCAAAGTTTCATCAGAACCATTGGCTGACTTCACTGGCTTGTCTGAAATGTTTTTCTTCCATTGCTCTGTATACGGAATAATTTGGAATTCGCTGTTGGTCTTCAAGAACTCACTCACTTGGTCATGATTTTCTTGCGGTAAAATTGAACACGTAAAATAAGCCAGCCTGCCACCGCGCTTTACAAAATGTTTAGCGTTTTCAAGGATATCGGCTTGTTCTTTCAACCTGATATTCAACTGCTTTTCAGCCACGCGCCATTTTGCATCGGGCTTTCTGCGCCATGTGCCAGAGCCGGTGCAAGGTGCATCCACCACCACCAGATCATAGCCGCCGGGCAATTTGCGTTTTTCTTTTTCATCAGCGGCCACCACTTCAATACAAGTGGCACCCGCACGGCTGATGCGTTCAAAGATTGGGCGCAGGCGGTGTTTATCTTGATCATAGGCCACAACACGGCCTTGGTTTTTTAACATTGCCGCAAGGGCCAAAGATTTGCCGCCTGCACCAGCACAAAGATCAAGCACCGTTTCACCGGGCTTGGCGCCTGTCAAAGCGGCCGCAATTTGTGATGCTTCATCTTGCACTTCAAAATGGCCCATGCCGTGAGCTGCTTCAACTTCCACATTGACGTTGCGGCCTTCAATGGTTGGTGCGGGAATACGCAAGCCCCAAGGCGACAATGGCGTTGGCGTTGCACCAAATTTTGCGAAGGTTGCCTCAAGTTCAGCGCGTGTGGTTTTCAACGTGTTGACGCGCATATCAACAGGCGCACGTTTGGCCAATGCTGCAAGTTGGGCTGAGACTTGATCACCATAAGCCGCGATTAAATCGGCCTCAAGCCATTTGGGGAAATCGCCCAAGATATAGGGCGACAAATCTGAAGCCAAAGGTTTTTCAAGGGCGGCCTTTTCTTTTGCAGAAAGTGCGCCAGGGCCAAACTGTTCTTCACCCAAAGCGATAATTTCTGCGGCGGGCATGGCCCACACATTGACCAATGTGCCCAACACCAGCGAACGCGCATCATCTTTACCCATCAACGCGGCGGCAGAATTTTTGCGGCGCAATGTGTCATAGACCAAGGTGCCCAGCACATGGCGATCAGTTGAGCCAGCAAAACGATGCGCCTTGCCCCAATCTTTCAACGCCTCGGCAGCGGGCCTGTGGCGCGTGGAGATTTCGGTGAGAATTTCAATTGCCGCAGACACGCGGCCAGCAAGTTTCATGTGTTTGGTTCCGATATTGTGTTTGTTCTATTCGCCCTTTTCTCCATCGACGGGCTTGACCCGCCGAACCAGATTTCGATCAGTGCGAAGGTTGAAAGACTGGATCAGCGGGTCAAGCCCGCCGATGGAGAGGTACGTGGGAAACTAGCCTCTAGCCCACAAACACCCGCACCGCAAACCAAACCCACATCACGGCTAAAACGCCAAAACCAGCGAGAAAGGCAAACATGCGATAACGCACAGTGTTTGTGCCGATATGAATATAGGTGTGAATGTAGCGGGTGATCACAAAGGCCCACGACAACGTCGCTGATATGCCATCAACTTTGCCTGTGGCAATCAACAATGCACAAAGCGCATACCACGTTGTGGGCAGATCAAATTGATTATCAAAATTATTTCCCAATTGGCGCACGCGTGGCGGCCAGTTGCTGGTTGTTATGGCAATATCACGAAGCTTGGTTTCACCCTTCATCACGGACGCAATGCGGGCGCGAATGGTGCTGACACCGACGAAGGTAACCAAAACAATATGCAGAAAAATTGGCAGCAACAGCCACTGGGTTAAAGTCATTCCGTGGGCCTTTGATAGTTTGGTGCCTCACGCGTGATCATCACATCATGGGCGTGGCTTTCACGAAGCCCTGCCCCGGTGATGCGCACGAATTTCACTTTGGATTGAAGTTCACCCAAAGTGCCGGCACCCACGTAACCCATGGCGGCGCGAAGGCCACCCACCATTTGGTGAAGCACGGCGTTGACGGAGCCTTTATGGGCCACTTGGCCTTCAATGCCTTCAGGCACCAACTTTAATGTGTTGCCCACATCTTGTTGGAAATAACGATCAGCCGATCCGCGCGCCATGGCCCCCACACTGCCCATGCCGCGATATGATTTATAGCTGCGGCCATTATAGAGATAGACTTCGCCGGGCGCTTCATCTGTGCCTGCCAGCATTGAACCCATCATGACCACTGATGCACCACCCGCCAAGGCTTTGGCCATATCGCCAGAAAGCTTGATGCCGCCATCAGCGATGATGGGCACATTGTGTTTGAAGCCTTCTTCAGCACATTCCATTATGGCTGAGAATTGCGGAACGCCCACGCCAGCCACAACGCGCGTTGTGCAGATAGAGCCCGGGCCAATGCCCACTTTTACGGCATCAGCACCAGCATCAATCAAAGCCTTCACCGCTTCGTCGGTTGCCACATTACCAGCGATCAATTGCACTTTGTTGGAAAGCTTTTTAATGCGCGTGACTTGGTTGGCCACATGGATGGAATGGCCGTGGGCTGTATCAATCACCAGCACATCAACGCCTGCGGCAATCAATTGTTCAGCCCGGGCAAAGCCATTATCGCCTGTGCCTGTGGCGGCCGCCACAAGCAAGCGGGCCTGATCATCTTTGGCGGCCAGCGGATGATCGGCAGCTTTTTCCATGTCGTTGACGGTGATCAAGCCTAAACATTTAAAATCATCATCCACCACGATCAATTTTTCGATGCGATGTTTATGCAGCAGTCGCTTGGCTTCGGTGCGGTCTACACCTTCTGGCACTGTCACCAAATTGCGTGTCATCAACTCAGCCACATTCATGTTAAGATCAGTGGCAAAGCGCACATCACGATTGGTGATAATGCCACAGAGTTTGCCGAATTGATCAACCACCGGAATGCCGGAAACTTTGTGACGTTGTTTCAGCGCCATCAAATCGCCCAGTGTGGCCGTGGGTGCAATGGTGATGGGGTTAACCACCATGCCGCTTTCAAAACGCTTCACGCGGGCCACATGTTCGGCCTGTTGTTCAGGTGTTAGATTTTTATGAATAACACCAATGCCGCCGGCTTGGGCCATGGCAATGGCCATGGGCGCTTCTGTCACCGTATCCATCGCGGCCGATGCAATAGGGATCGACAGGTTTATGGCGCGGGTTAGCCGTGTTGCGGTGGAAACTTCGGTTGGCAGCACCGATGATGCACCTGGCTTCATCAACACATCATCAAATGTTAAATATTCGGGGAACGTGCCAGCCATGGGAGACCTCTTTCAGACTCTAAATTAATGTGCAGGCGGTTGCGCATAACATTGGTGGCCTGCCAGAGCAAGTGAAAGGATTCTCACAAAAATGGCCATTGCCGCGGCCTTCTGGCCCATGCGATACTGCCTTTATGTCACATCACGATCACGATCACGACCACAGCCATTCCCACGCTCATGGGCCAGCCAGCTTTGGCTGGGCTTTTGCTGTGGGCATTTTTCTCAACGGCGGATTTGTGCTTGGCGAATTTATTTATGGTTTGTTGATCAACTCTGTCGCGTTGATTGCTGATGCGGGCCACAATTTATTTGATGTGCTGGGTTTGGTTGCCGCGTGGCTTGCCGCGCATTTGGCCACCAAAGCGGCAACGGCACGGTTTACATTTGGCATGAAGAGCAGCACCATTATGGCGGCACTTTTTAACAGTGTTTTTTTGATGGTGGCCGTGGGCGGCATTGCGTGGGAGGCTGTGCAACGGCTTTTTCACCCCGTTGCAGTTCCTGGATATTGGGTGATGGTGGTTGCGGCCATTGGCATTTTTACCAATGGTATCACCGCATTGATGTTTATGCGCGGGCGCCAAGATGACATTAATATTCGCGGCGCTTATGTTCATATGGCGGGCGATGCGGCGGTGGCCGCTGGCGTGGTTGTGGCTGGGTTTTTAATGCAGCGCACCGGCTGGCTTTGGCTTGATCCGCTGACCAGCTTGTTGATTGTTGGCGTTATTGTGTGGAGCAGTTGGCGCTTGCTGCGCGAAAGTGTGGCCATGTCTTTAAAGGCCGTGCCATCATCGATTGACCCCGTTGCTGTGCGGAAATTTCTGGAAACACAAAAGGGTGTGACCGGCATTCATGATCTTCACATTTGGCCGATGAGCACAACCGATTCGGCTTTAACAGCGCATATTGTTATGCCGGGCGGGCACCCCGGTGATGAATTTTTGATGGCCATTTGCGAAGAGCTTGAGCATCACTATAAGATTGGCCACACAACGTTGCAGGTTGAAACTGATCTGGCCACGCGCTGCGAAGCGCGTTGCGACATTGCAGCATAGGAGGCTTATATGGCATTTTGGGACAAATGGTTTTCTTCACCTGTTGCAGAAGCAACCCCCGTTAAAACACTGGAATATAAAGGCTATTTGATTGAGGCAACGCCTTACCGCAATGGTGGGCAGTGGCAACTTTCAGGGGTTATTTCAAAAGATGGCAAGCACCATCAGTTTGTGCGGGCTGATCAGTTTGGCGATAAGAACGAGGCGGCAGATATTGCCTTAAGCAAAGGCCAATTGATTGTTGATCAAATGGGCGAGGGCATATTTGCTCAAAAACTTTAATGAGGAAATTTAAAAAATGTCTTGGCCACCGTTTGTTGAACTTGAAAGTTCGCGCGCGAAATTAACGCTGCTTTCACAGGCGCACCATGATGATTTGGTTGAGGCGGTGCATGATGGTGAGTTGTGGAACCTTTGGTATACAGCGATCCCCTCACCCGAAAAGATGAAGGCCGAAATTGATCGGCGCTTGGGCTTGCGTGAAAAGGGCAGCATGTTGCCCTTTGCCATTATTGATAAACACAGCGGCAAAGCTGTTGGCATGACGACCTATATGAATATTGATGCTGCAAACCGACATGTTGAAATTGGCAGCACGTGGTATCGCAAATCTGTGCAGCGCTCAGAATTAAACAGCCAATGCAAAATACTTTTGTTGTCTCACGCGTTCGAAGATTTAAAATGCATTGCGGTTGAATTTCGCACGCATTTTTTCAACCAGCAAAGCCGCAAGGGCATTGAACGGCTTGGTGCCAAGCTTGATGGCATTTTGCGCAACCATCAAACGGCATCAAACGGCATGCTGCGCGACACGTGTGTTTACAGCATTATTGCATCAGAATGGCCAACGGTGAAAGCGCATCTCACGTTTCAACTGCAAAGGCCGCGTTTGCCTGAATAGGCTTACTTTGCGCCGATCACATAATTAAAGCTGACAGAAATGCGCAAACCTTCGGCGCGATTTAATGGCACCTCATGGCGAAGCCAGCTTTCCCACATCAAAACTGAACCTGCTTGGGGCATTTCGCTGATATGGGTTTGATGTTCGCGCGGTGCGTTTTTGGCCTTGGGGGGTGCTGCCATCATCTGGCCGTGGCGCGGATCTTCGAACACAATTGGGCCAGCGCCCGGCGGCACTGATACATAATAAGTGCCGCTGATCACCGCATTGGTGTGAATGTGGCTGGTGTGCGAGCCGCCTTCGGGCAACACGTTGACCCAGATTGAATCGCAGATTGGCTTGCCGCCACGAATATCCCAATGCAAAGCCTTGGCAAACAGCGCCGCGTGTTTGTCAATTTGCTTCACCAGCTTTTTGAATGCGGGCGCGTGTTCTTGCAAATCAATGGGCGAGGCAAAGGATGTGTAGCCGGGATAGCCATGCTTTTCGCACCAGCGATTGCCTGCATCATCCACCGCGGCCAAAGCCAGGCTTGCCTCTTCAAGATCATGGTTCAACTTGGTGGTGTTGGCCAGCTCATCACGATAAATCAGTGTGGGGAATAATGATTGAATATTGCTCATAGAAAACTGCATATCGACTAAGCGCCCAAAGCTCAACAGCCAGCTTGTAGCAGAATGCAAAGTGTGGTTTTTAAGGGCCATGAGGAACACATTATGAGTTTGCCTGCGCATCTTTTAGAAGGATATGGCCGCTTTCGCACCGGGCGCTATGCGCAAGACGAAAATCGCTATCGCACATTGGGTGCTGGCTTGCAGCAGCCGAAATTGATGATCATTGCGTGTTGTGACAGCCGCGCAGCACCCGAGACTATTTTTGACGCAGGCCCTGGTGAAATTTTTGTGATGCGCAATGTGGCCAACTTGGTGCCGCCTTATGCGCCCGATGGCAAACATCATGCCACCAGTGCAGCGCTTGAATTTGCGATTTTGTCGCTTGGCGTGAAAGATGTTGTGGTGATGGGCCATGGCCGCTGCGGCGGCATTCGCGCCGTTGTGGAGGGTGGCGACCCCTTAAGTTCTGGTGACTTTATTGGCAAATGGATGACAGATGTGAAAGACGTGGCCGAAGCTGTGCGCCACGACCATGACCACGAACAAAGTTTACAAACGGCCGTTGAACATGCTTCGGTTGAACATTCGCTGGCGAATTTGCGCACCTTCCCTTGGCTGCGGATGCGCGAAAACAAAGGCGAACTTGGCGTGCACGGCGCATGGTTTGACATTGCCTTGGGCGAACTTCATGCGTTTGATCAAATCAAACGCAATTGGGCTTTGATCTAGGCTCCATTCACACCGTTTTTTGCCGATTTGAGATATTCACCGATGGCCAAGCCCATGATGCAGGCCGCATAAATTGCGATGGCCTGAATTTGCATGCTGAAATCTACCCAAGCATGAAGCCCCTCGGTTATGACCAGAGCCAGAAACACCGCTGTTGCCGGTTTGAATTCTTTTGAAGCACGCATGGAACGCCATAGCATGATGCACAGCGCGGCAAAGCCTGCCACCCATAGCAGTGTGAAGGGAACACCAAGATCAACCGCCGCCTCAAGAAAGCTGTTGTGCGCCCGGTTCCAGATTAAGTTCATGGTCACCGCATCAGAATGAAAAAGCGGTTCAGTGAATTGATATGCGCCAGCCCCGTGGCCCAGCAGTGGCCGGGCTTGGATTGCGCTGATGCTATCAGCGTTTAAAACCAACCGTGATTGAGCACTGCCGCTGGCGCCTTTGGCGCGTTCAAGCAACGCATTGGCGCCCACTGCAAAAGCCGCAACAAAGCCAAATGCAAGAACTGGCCACATTAAATTTCTGTTGGCTTTTTCGCGTGTTGAAATGGCCCACACAATAAACGGGGCGGCAACTGCCGTGGCAATGCCGGCGCGTGAACCGGTGAGCAAAACGGCCGAAGCGATAATTGCCAAGCCCGCAAGGTAATAGGCCAAGCCCGATGTTGCGGCCAGAAATGTGGTGCTGGCGCGGCCCTTGCGCGCAAACTCTTTATCAATAACGCGGAATTTTTGAATCGTCAGCGCCGTTAACGCGGCCAAACATATTGTAAAAAAGCTGGCGGCAGAATTGCGATTGACGAAAGTTGCGGTTAGCCAACCTTCGTAGGCGGTTTTTTCAAGCAGGCCCACAGAATTCCAATGATAATAGGCGTTGGCCAAACCAAACAATGCTTCGCCAACACCCATTAGTGAAATGAGCATAAGATAATTTGCGATGCGGGTGGTGCGTGTTGCCATTGCAATTGATAAAAACACAGTCAACATCGAAAGCCACCAGACCAGCGTATAGAACGTTGACTCGGCATCGATTGTAATACGAGGGCTGGCCCAAGGCACAAATTGCCAAGCTGGATGGGCGAAGACTGTTGGAACACCTGGCACCCATTGCAGCGCAATCCAGATTAATGACGATACGAATAGCCAAAAAGCAACGCCGTCTGGGCGATTGAGTTTCAAACTGAGCACGGCTCTGCTGCGACCAAAAACCAAGCAGAGCATGGCGAGTGAGGCAATTAAACCATTTAAAGCCCAAAAAATTGCGCGGTTGCTGCCCAATAACAAGGGTGCGATCACCATGAGTATGGTGAGCAAAATGCGTCCTATTTTCTCCACGTCGCCATCCCCCATTCTAAAGCATTATACCACAGCCAAATTAATTCTGTGTCATTTAGAATTTGATAACGTTAACAAAATTGCCGATGTGATTGCATAAAATCTTACATTTCCTGTTCGGCCAAATGCAGGCTTTCTCGTTCATTCTGTGGGCAGTGAAGGAGAAACACAATGTTCACAAGCAAGGCAAAAGCCACTACATTGGGTTTGTTGATGGGACTATTAGCATTCATTCCGGCGGCACAAGCCTATGGCCATTACAGCCCACAATTGAAGAAGCATCATAGAAGCATATTTACGGCTTCAAGATCGAAGCATGAAGTATTGCCACCGTTCGCTTATATCCAATTCTGCGTGCATCATCGCAGTTCATGTGCAAACACCCGCGGCCGCTTGGCCATGGCAGGGCATAATACGGTTAAGTTGACCAACCGCCTTTCCAGTCAGCTTGCCAGCGTCAACGCACGGGTTAATTCACGCATGATTGCGCGCGCTGATCGCGGTGGCGATAAGTGGAGCGTGGGCGGCCGTTATGGCGATTGCGAAGATTATGCGATGACCAAACGCGCCATGTTGATTGCAGCGGGTTGGCCCTCAAGCGCCTTGTCGCTGACTGTGGTGAAAACATCTTGGGGTGAAGGCCACGCCATATTGTCGGTTCACACCAGTGCTGGCACAATGGTTTTGGATAACCTTTCACATTCAGTGAAATCGCTTCGCCAAGTGCCTTATCATTTAATATCAATGCAGGGGCCAAGCGCCCTGGATTGGCAAACGCCGTACTAAGGGTTTGAAGAACATAAATTCAAAAGGCCGAACGCAAGTTCGGCTTTTTTGTTATGCTGACGCAAAACCAAACGTGGCGGGTTAGCCCTTTGCGGCTTTTGCAACAATGGCGAGGAATCTGATTTTCTGTTGTGGGGTGGCTTGCTCTACCAGTTCCTGGATGGCGGCATGAGAAAACGGTTTTGAAATATAATACCCGGCCAACAGATCAATAAAGCCCGGTTCAGGCAAGGCGCGGGCAACTTCGGCCTTGGCTTTTTGTTTAAGTTCGTCTGTCAAGCCATTCCAAATCGATACAACATAATTTGTGCGCGCAATAATTAACCAGCGTTCGTGGGTTGAGACATCAAACGAACGATCCAGTGCTTCAAGTGCCGTTACTTTGGAATCACCTTCGCTTGCCAATATTCTGGAATATTCCAGCCAAATGCTGCCATCGGCTGGCGATTTGGCCAAGGCCGCCTCTATTTTTGGGGCGCATCCGTCTGGCTTGTTCTCTTTGACGCATTCGAGATAGGCCGCCAAAATGTAATCTTTGGTGGATGGCGCAGATTGGGTGATGGCGTGGCTGATCTGGGCCAAGGAGGTCGGCTGGAACAAGCGCAATTCATCAGAAAAACGCGAGAATGGCAGCGATGCTTCACTTTTGCCCGCAACCACGGCCAACACCACGCCCAGTGCTGAAACGCCCAGCAATGCAACATATGAAATTTGGCGAAACGGCTTTTTCATGTTGGGCTTGGCTTATGATTCTTCTTTGTAATAATAAGAATATCGGCCCTTGCCATAATAATAACCGCCAAGGGTATTTTGAACCGAGTTCAAAATGATGCCGGCGTTTTCCAATTGCTTATTGCCAAGAACCTGTCGCAATCCTGAAACGGCATCTTGTTGACTGGTGGAATTTTGTTTAACCACATAGAGCAGCATATCAGCATAGGCATTCAGAATGCGCGCGTCGACAACATAGCCAATGGGCGGCGAGTCTAAAATTACATACTCATATGACAGCCGCAGGGTTTCAAGAAAATGGCCAAATGCTGGGGCGCTGACGATAACGTCACTGGCCTGTTTTTTTGCTGCACTTGTGGTGATCAGTTCAAGCTTGCTGCTGGCATCGACAATCGACATTCCATAAACGCTTTGATTGGGCTGATAGGTTTTAAGAATCTCCACAAGATCTCCGGGAGAAGTGAGACCGCTGAGTTTGCCCACTGATGGGTGGCGAAAATCGCAATCTACCAAAACCACACTGCGACCCACAGCCGCCAATGCCCGGCCCAAAGACATGGCCATGGTTGATTTGCCTTCACCGGGCTCAGTAGATGTTACCAAAATAATTTTTGTGGGCGTGTGGGCCACGGCTTCTTCAACGCCAATGCGCATACGACGCAACGATTCTGAAAATGATGAAAGCGGGTCGTCTACCAAAGTTGTTTGTGGCGTTACACTTGTGTCGCGCGGAACCGAGGCGATGACAGGCACTCCGGTTACGGCTTCAGCTTGGGCTGGCAAAGCAAAACCGCCCACCAAACTTTCTCTGACAATGGCAGCAGCAATGCCAAGGCCCAAGCCCAAAAGTGCTGCCAAAACCATGATTGATTGCGTGGGGGGAAAGCTTGGGCCTGCTGGTATGATGGCGGGGGCCACAATGCGAGAATTTGGCAATGCAAGGCTGACTTGTTGTTGCACTTCGCCCAAGCGGTTGGAAAAGCTTTCATAAAGTTTGCGGCTGCTATCGGCTTCGCGCTGCAAACGATAAAGGCTCACGGCCACTTCGTTGGGAATTTGCTGGCTGGTGAAAATGTCTTGCAGTTGTTTGCGCAAATCACCTTTTTGTTTGTCTTGCGATGCCAATTGGCCCTGCAGATCTGCGGCGCGAACCGTGGCCATATCGATCATTTTCTGATCGAGTGTGCGCAATTGGCTTTGCAAATCCGGGTTGGTGGCTTCCGCCAAGGTTTTCTTGGCGGCGGCGGCGCGAAGTTCGGCCATTGCACGCAACTCAGCGGGCACGCTTTCAGGCGAAATGGAATTGGGATCGTTCACAATCGACTTATATTGGTTCAACGATGCGGCGAAATTGGCTTGCGCCTTTGAGACATTGGTAATTTGGTCGCGAATGCGCATCATTTCTGCGCGGGCTTCGGGCGTTCCAACTGAGTCGGTTTGGGTTAAAATAAAATTCTCGGTTTTGGAATTCACATCCTGCAAGTTTTTTGCAAGCTCATCCACACGCTTGCTGAGAAAATCAACGGCACTTTGAGCCGTTTTTGATTTTGCGTTAATTTGCACATCTAAATAAGAATCGGCAACGGCGTTGGCCAACAATGCGCTTTTGGCCTTGTCTCGCGATGTTGCCTTGATGCTGATCACACTTGTAAGGCCGCGCCGTTCGATGTGGACAGCATTTTGTAATTTGGTCACAAGTGTGGCCTGATCTTCGGGTGGAAGCTCGCTTAACCTGACAATCGAGGCCATATTATTAACGGGCGGATCAATGCCCACCAAGGATTTCAGTTTTTCAGTTCGGGTTAATCCAGAAAATCCAAATTCGGCATCACGCCACAAGGCCAAGCGATCAATCACACCAAGGGCAACGCTGGTGGATCCTAAAATTTCAACTTCACTGTCTACCTTGTTGTTCAATGTGCCATTTGAAACGGGGGAATCGGATTGGCCCACCAATTGCGATTCTCGATCGTCAATGGTGAGCAGGCCTTCGGCCGTATAGCGATAGCTGAGCTGAGACAAAACGGCCAAAGCCAGCAGCAGAACAAGCGCCAAAATCGAAACAATAAGACGCCATTGGCGCAACAACATGCCCAAAAGATTGCGTAATTCGAGGTGTGACATCGCTTGCCAAGCAGAACTGAGCCTGGTGTTTTGACCCTCGTTTGCGTCGTCAAACTTCCATTTCAATTCGGTATCTGTTTTGCTCATGGTGCTTTAAAATTTTCTCGTTTTTTGCCGTTGAGTTAAGTTTAGCTCTTATTTGATATAAAGTATTGATCTGTTCCAAATAGGATTAACGCGGTTAATTCACCGGTTGCATAAGCGCCTGTGTCGACATTCGCATGGCCCTTGGCCAAAATTGGTTTTTTCACCGGGGTATGACCGTGTACAACCAGTTTGCCGATATAGTTTTCATCCAGAAATTTCGTGTTGCGTGACCAGAGAAGATCTTTGGCAACTTGTTTATCGAAGCTTACTTCTGGGTCTACCGTTGCATGGCAGAAGAAATAATCAGCAATCGTATGACTGAGTTTTGTCTCTTGCAAAAACTGCAAATGGGCTGGCGGCACTTTTCGGCGCAATTCTTCGCGCGCGGCATTGCGTTGAAGCGTGTTGTGCTTTCGGTTCAAGAAAACGCCATAAGATTCGAGGGTTTCAAAGCCACCGCTGCGCAGCCAAAAGGGCGCGTCATCGTTCTCTTGTTCCAGAAAGTCCAGCAACAATTGTTCGTGGTTGCCACGCAAGAATACCACATCATCGTCCGGCCCCAGTTTGCTCTTGATGTCTAAAAGATAGTCGATCACGCCTGCACTGTCGGGGCCGCGATCAACGTAATCGCCCAAATATATCCACGTTGTCGCGAAACTTTCTGGCCGCATGCTTGCAACTTTTACGTCGTTCGTGACTTTTGTATTGAGCTGACGCAATTCAGCGAGCATGCCATGAATATCGCCCACAGCAACAAGGCGCATGTTGGTGGCAAGCGCAACGATTGGCTGGTTTTCCGGTTTAATTGGCGTTTTAGACAGCGCGCGTCGGTTGAATATCTTTTGGAGTATCGTCACTTCTATACTACTTAAAATTGTATTAAAAATCTTCTAAGATTCTCATTGCATTAATTTTGTTTTAATCATAGAATTTTCGGAGATCGGTAGCTAGGGCAGTATATTTTGTGGCCCTTTTGAAAGGCAAAGATGATGTTGAAAGTATTGTTGAGTGTAAGTTTTGTAAGCTGTGCGCTGGTATTTACGGGCGTGGCTTCAACACAAGCCGCTTCCATCGTGCCGTTGACCTGCTCAAGCATTGAGATCACTGCGGCTAAGGATCTTGCTCACAAAGTTAAGGCTTTGGGCAAGAATGATCCTGCTGGTGCGCTAAAAATTGCTGAAGATGTTGCTTTACGCAAGTCTAAATGCTTCCAAACTGCGTTTGGTAATGAATTGGACGGAACGGGCACAGCCTCGATTGGCGGCCCTCCAGGTACACCACCTCCCGGTGACGTTGGTGGCGGCGATCCTGGTAACGGCGGCAACAACAGCGGTGGAAACGGTTGTGTAAATGCTGAAGGCACTTGCCCAGCTAGCCGAAGCTAAGTTTATTTGAAATATGAAAATAGCCGCTTTATGCGGCTATTTTTTGATCATTTTTTCAAATTGAATCAAAGAGATAGCGCCTTTTGTTTGTTAAGCATTATTTAAATATTTGTTGACAATTTCTGCCGTCCTATTAAAGCTTTGTTAAGTTTCAAGGCGTTCCCATGTTCAGATTTGACCCCCGTAATTTTGACGAAAACTCAATTCATGTTTTTGCGTCACACTCAAAATCGAACAGTGGTTGGTCTTATTTGGCCGCCGTTTTGAATTCTGCGTTAACCCGCGTGATTGATATTTTGATCTCGCTCACCGCGTTGGTCTTTCTTTCTCCGCTTTTTTTGGTTGTGGCGGTTTTAATTAAAAGAGAATCGTTCGGTTCGGTGTTTTATCGCCAAGCGCGTAGTGGGCTGAATGGCAAAACCTTTAACATCTTAAAATTTCGATCGATGCATGTTCAGGCAGACGCAGAATTTGCCCAATGTGTTTCGAATGATTCGAGGGTGACTAAAAATGGCCGCCTATTGCGCAAAACCAGCATCGATGAACTGCCTCAGCTTTGGAATATTCTGAAAGGTGATATGTCTGTTGTGGGGCCGCGGCCCCATGCGGTTGATCACGACATTCAATTTTCAAAAGTTCTGCCGCGTTATTTTGAGCGCTATTCAGTCAAGCCGGGTTTGACGGGTTTGGCACAGATTCGGGGAATGCGCGGCCCAACACCAACATTGAAATCAATGAGCGATCGCCTCGCTGCAGATATTGAATATGCTCATCGCAAGTCAGTGCTGCTGGATGTGCAGATTATACTTCAAACTGTGCCGCTGGTGATTTCGGCACATAACGCGCACTAAGTTTAGGATATCAACGCGCTTTCGATCACTTGAAGCTCATCTTTATTGAAGTGCAAATTTAAAAGCGCCCCGACACAATCTTCAATTTGCTGTGGCTTGCTGGCACCAATCAACGCGGTGGTGATTCTTTTATCGCGCAGAACCCAGGCGATTGCCATTTGGGCCAACGTTTGCCCGCGCGCTTCAGCAATGACGTTCAGGCGCTTTAACTTGGCAACTGTGGCAGCATCAATCGAACTTTCTTTCAAGAAATGATTGACGGTGGCGCGGCTGCCTTTTGGCACGCCGCCCAAATATTTATTTGTCAGCAAACCTTGCGCCAAGGGTGAAAAGACGATGGTTCCCATGCCGGCGCCATCTGCGGCTTCAAAGGCGCCAGCAACTTCGGGTTCGCGTTGCAACATGCTATATCGCGGCTGATGGATGAGGCACGGCGTTCCGAGCGATTTCAATATCACTGCGGCTTTGGTAATTTGCTCTGCCGGATAATTTGATATGCCCACATAAAGTGCCCGGCCTGAACGCACGGCAAAATCCAATGCGCCCATGGTTTCTTCAAGCGGCGTATCGGGATCAAAGCGATGAGAATAAAAAATATCGACATAAGCCAAACCCAAACGCTTTAAACTTTGGTCTATGCTGGCCAACATATATTTGCGGCTGCCCCATTCGCCATAGGGCCCATCCCACATATGATAACCAGCTTTTGTGGAAATGATCATATGATCACGATGCGCTTTAAAATCTTGGCGCAAAATTTTTCCAAATGCTTCTTCGGCCGAACCCGGCGGCGGGCCATAATTATTGGCCAAATCAAAGTGGGTAATGCCCAGGTCCCAGGCCTTGGCACACAATTCGCGTTTCAACTTATGCGGATGATCTGCGCCAAAATTGTGCCACAGGCCAAGCGACAGTGCGGGCAGCAGCAGCCCGCTGCGCCCACATCGCCGATAGTTCATCATGCTCATTTCATCAAAGCACGCGCTTGATCAGGGCCCAAGGGCGCTGGTCGTTTACACGTGGATTTCAGCTTGATCACCTTGTGTTTGATCCCCGCTTCCATCATTGCTGTCATCACTTCAACCACGTGGGCCACCAATGAAATATCACATCGGGCCAGACGCTTTTTCATGATGGCATCGGCCATGTCGGCCAAGCCGGCACAACGATAATTGGCCCAAATTAAATTGGTTTCACTGTTGCCGGGGCCCCAGTTATTTTTGCTCAAGGGATGATCCCACGGCTTAATGGCTGCGGGCTTTTGGTCGCTGCCCGCCACCATAATATCACCACCAAAGAAGTTTGGATCTGGTACAAACATGGCGCCAGTTTGGCCATAAAGTTCCATGTTTTGATGTTTATGCGCCCACACATCCCACGAGAGCGAAACAGTGACACAGGCCCCTTGAGCAAATTCTAACAACGCATGATAGGTTGTTGGAACTTTTACCTTCAGCTTTTCACCATTGCGCGGATTGTTGGGTTGGCTGTTGATCACGCGTTCTTTGCGCCCCGTGCCCGCCAGCGCGGTGACACGCTTTACTGGGCCTATCAGGTTGATCAGATTGGTGATGTAATAAGGGCCCATGTCTAACACTGGCCCGCCGCCCGGATTGAAAAAGAAATCGGGATTTGGATGCCACATTTCCATGCCTGGGCCCATGAAATGGCATGTGCCCGAAACAATTTTACCTATCATGCCATCATCAATAGATTTGCGCGCTTGCTGATGCGATCCACCCAAGAACGTATCTGGGGCCGAGCCCACATGAAGCTTTTTCTTGGTGGCATATTTTTGCAGCGTCAAGGCATCCTTGTAAGACAATGTGAGAGGCTTTTCAGAATAGACATGCTTGCCCGCATCCAAAATCTGCTTTGAAACTTTATAATGCACCGCGGGAACCGTAAGGTTCACCACAATATCGATGTCTTTGTTCTTCAGCATATCTTTGACGGTTTGCGCTTTGATATTGAATTGCTTGGCGCGCGCTTCAGCTGCTGCCATGTTAATGTCAGCCACAACTTTTACGTCTATGCCTTTGAACAGTGGAGCCAATTTCAAATAGGCTTCTGAAATATTGCCGCACCCGATGATGCCAACGCCTAAGGTTTTTGCCATGTTATCCTCTTAAAATTTCTTGCAGAACTTAACTGATTTTTGCGCGAAGCTTTTCACGTCTTTGGGGTTGTCGTGTTCCATCACATAATGCATCACGCGACCGCCTTGAAGTGCCTTGAAAATCTCTGGCCATTTTACAACGCCCTCGCCCACGTTGCACCAACCATCTTGATCAAGATTTTTGCCTTTCACTGCAATGTCTTTCACATGCACTGAGGTGATGCGGTCTTTATAGGCCTTGATCCATTTTACTGGGTTTTTCTTGGCACGCACAATCCACGCCACGTCCATTTCCCAATCAATCGATGGTGCGGCGTCAAATATCCAATCAATCGGCAGAGAGCCATCGCTTAATTCAGCAAATTCAAAATCATGATTGTGCCAGCCAAAGCCCAAGCCTTCGCCGCGCACATGATTGTTCACTTCTGCTAATTTTTTGCCGAACGACTTCCAGAACGCTGAAGAGTTTTTGCGTTGGTCTGCCATGATGAACGGGCAATAAAGATCTCGCATGCCCAACACTTTGGCAATTTTAATAACGCGCTTCATATCTTTGGTGAACATATCTAAGGGAAAGAAATGCCCTGAAGACATGTGCAGATTATTTTTATCCAGCAATTCACGGAATTTTTCCGGCTCATCATAGAATGCACCGGGGTTGCCATAAGCGCCACCAAAGCCTTCAACATCGGTATAGCCAGCCTTGGCGAGCATGGGGATAATATCGGTCCATGGCTGATGGTTGCGGGCGCTGTAAAGTTGAAATGAAAGATTTTGCGGCATGGGGTGGTCTCCTCTTTAGCGGCAAGTTGCGGAATAAAGATCACGAATTGTGAAATTTGGTTTGGCGGAAATATCGTCTGGCTTGAAGTGAACGGTTTTGTTTTCACCGGGCAAAAGATCAAAAGCATTCTCGCTAAAATGGCCAGGCACATCAGCGTCGATTGATACAAAATAAGCGGGTTTGCTGGCACTGAGCACTAGTTCATGGCCGATATGTTTAAGGGTGATCATGGCATCTTCGAAGGCATAAGACTTATAGGGCTTCAGCGCAAAATGGTTGTGTTGGCCATTGCATGAAATGTGCAAAATCTCGCCATCAAAATCACTGGCTTTGAGCACCATGACCTCAACCGCGCGATCAACTGGCACAGACGCTTTTCTGGCTTTAATTGTTTCGCGCTTGCCATTTGGGTTTACAGCTTCACACGACACGTCAATCCGCGCTGGTTTTAGTCCATCATTCACAGCCATGATTGATATGGTTTTACCATCTTTCGAAGGAACCGCAAAGGCGGCCACCGGCGCAAAGAAACGCTTGGCCATATAGTGCAGCGCCTTCCAAGCGCCACCATGATCAAGGCCAGACCAAGAGGCCACGGGCCACGTGTCGTTCAACTGCCAATACAGCGTGCCCATACAATGAGGCTTTAACGTGCGCCAATATTCAACGGCGGTTCTCATGGCCAGCCCGTGTTGAATTTGGCTGACATAAACAAAATCTTCAAAGGCCATTGGGAAACGGAAATAACGGAACATGGTTTCGGCGATGCGCGCATTGCCGCCTGTGTTTTTTTGGTGCGAATCCATCACTGGCGATGAAATGTTCAAATCTGATGCAGATGCAAATTCGTGCATCG